>JASHTZ010000168.1 GCA_030040295.1 Terriglobia bacterium
CCCCTCTGCAATTATCGCGCCCTCACTCATGAATATGCCGGCTTCCATTGTACTCCTGAATTTGTGGTGGTGAGTTCAGGAGGAAGGGTCCTAGCCGGTGGAATCTGGGGGAATAGAGGCCGGCGAGGAATCCGCCGGGACCGCCGTCCGCTTGCGATGAGGCCAAACATAACGAAAGGTGAGGTAAAGGATCAAAGCGAGAAGGATTCCCGCGCATTCCAGCGCCGCCATGCGCAGGAAACGATTGGAGGGTAATCCCAGACGCGCGCGCAGTGCCATCCACATGCAGTCGTTGTAAACGTAGGAGGCGATTCGGCAATCGCGGGTCGCCAGATCCGCCGCGTGCAGCACTACGCCCACGATCGCAATTCCCGCCACAATTCGCAAAACCTTTTGCATAAGCCTCTTCGCGAAGAAATGCCTGCGCCCGTCAGTTCCACCTGAGGAGAACCAATTCCGAGCAGAAACCCGGGCCCATGGCGGCGAGCAGCGAGTATGTCCCGGCATCGGGGCGGCGCCGCTTAAAAACATCCTCCAGCACCAGCAGCACGGAGGCAGAAGATAGATTGCCCACTTTGCGCAGGCACTCCCACGACGCATCCAGATCTTTTCGAGTCAGGCCGAGAGCCGTCGCCGTCGCTTCGAGAATCTTAGGGCCGCCGGTGTGAAGAATCCAGCGGCCGATATCCTTGCGGGCAAGGTGGTGGTCCGCGAGGAATTCGTCCACGTCATGCCCCAGGTGGTCCACGATGAGCTGCGGCAATTGGGGCGAAAGCACGATTTGGAAGCCCTTTTCGGAAATGTCCCAGCCCATGATGTGTTCGGTCTGTGGATAGAAGATGGAGCGCGTGTCCAGGATCTCCGCGCCCGGGAGCCTCCTTTCTGCGCCGGCCACGATAACCGCGGCGGCTCCATCGCCAAACAGCGCCGAGGAGATCAGGTTGGCCATCGAAACGTCTTCGAGCTGCAAGGTCAGCGAACAGAGTTCCACGGCCAGCAGCGCGGCGATGTGCCCGGGAAAACCGCGCACGTAATCCGCCGCGCGGGCGATGCCCGCCGCTCCTGCCACGCACCCCAATCCGAAAATGGGAATGCGCTTGAGGCGCGGCGACAACGCCATGCGGTTCACCAGGCGCGCGTCGAGCGAGGGGCTGGCGATGCCCGTGACCGAGACTACAAAAAGCGCATCGATATCGCCGGGAGCAAGTCCCGCGCCCGCCAGCGCCCGGCAGAGCGCCTGCTCGCCCAACTCCTGCGCGCACCTGATCCAGGCGTCATTGGCCTCGCCCCAGGACTTCAATTCATAATAGGCGTCCAGCGGAAGGGACAAGAACCGGCCGTCAATTTCCGCGTGCGCGTGCATCCGGTCCACCACCTGGGGGTTGGTGAGGCGGTGGCTCCAGTATTTCTTAAGTGCCGCGCTGAGGACCGGCTGGGGGAAATAGTGCTTGGGGAACGCGCTGCCAACGCCGGCAATTTTCATGTTCGCCACCTCTCGGGAAATGACAGAATCCGGGGATCAGAAAGCGGGAACCGGTTGCAGCGCGCCTTTTCCCCTCTCGAAACAGGAGCAGCCACATCAGATTCGCGAATTGCTAATTTCCAGTTTCCAAAATCAATGCAGCCGCGAAAGTTCCCGCCTGTAAAGGTCATTGTTGGGAAATTCCTGAGCTAGGTTCTGGAGCAGCGCCTTTGCCTCCGCGCGATTCTTGTCACGCAGGGCGGCCACTGCCAGCAGCAACCTCGCAAAGGGCAACAGGTAATGCCCGCGGGCAGCGGTCAGTTGCAGTTTTTGGATGCCCGTGTCCATGTCGGTTTCGGCCCCGTAAATTCCCAGGACCCAGCGCACCGGCGCAGGTTTCAACCCCAGAAGGTAATTCTCAACTCCGATGGCAAGATACGCGTCGAAGCACGCGGAGTCAACTGCCAGCAGCTTTTCCGCGGTTTGCCCGGCGTGCTTGGTGTAAACCAGCGCCGCAAGGTCGCGTTTCTCCACCATCGCCAGATAGTCCGACTCGAGACCCTGATTCAGAACCGTCGCGAACAATGCGTTGCGGTCATTCGGTGAATGTTTGAGGATTGAGTCAGCCAATTCTTGACTCTGCGCAATCGCAGCTTCGAACTTGTCCCGCATCACAGGATCAGGCGAAGGCTTCTCCCGGCCCTTGAATTTCTTATCATCAACGAAGAGCTCCGATTGCAAAACGCCCAGACGGTTGAACTCGTCAAACAGGTAGGCGGCGGCGTCCGCAGTAGCCCCAAAGGGGTCCTTGGGTTGCGATTGGATGTACTCCTCAAAGGTTGCATGAGCCTCCTCGAATTGAAGGTTGTACATCTCGCGAAAGCCCCGGTCGAGGGGGGCTGCAGACCCTAGCGAAGCGCTGATGGGGCTCAGCACTCCATGCCCCAGTGCAAAAAAAGCCAGAAGTATTACCGGTGAGGCCATGTTATACGAAGGCTGCGGTTCACATCAGGGGCGGAATCGACGGCGGCCGGAAGACTAGTGACCCCCCGGACTCGCCCGTCCGGATATTCGCCGCGCGCCGTGCCGGAATGTGCTTCCTTCGCGGTGATCCTCGCCCAACCTACCTTTGGCTCGCCTCGCCGCGCTGCACTCGGGCATTGAAGTCCCCGGACTTGCCCCGCGGAATGCTGAGCGAAGCCCAATCGGATCCCTGAAAATGCTTGGCGAGGAAAACGATTTGGCCAATGTGGCACGCGTAATGCCCCAATTGGCGATTGATGGCCTGCATGATGGAGTGCGGCTCGGCTCGAATCTGCACGGTGCGCCCTAGGTCCGCGTCGGTAAGAGGCTCCAAGGCCGCGAACAGGCATCGCCAGCCCGATTGCCATAAGTCCATGATTCCGGCGCGAGTGGGGGGTGGCGACTCAAACTCGCTATCGCGATTGCGGTTGGCCTTTTCGCCGTCCGACGTTTGGAAGTCCGTCCAGCGCGAGCGCATGTTCCCAGCTAGGTGTTTGACGATGACCGCGATGGAATTCGACTCGCTATCCAGCGATTGTTGAAGGTATTCGTCTTTCACCTGCGCCATCGCCCGCTCGCCCATGGTTTTGTAGAAGCGAAAAAGGGTGACGACGTCGGAGATATAGGAAGTCGTGAATTCGTGTGGCATAGGGCGATTATAACCCCAAGGAAGCAATGCTTTCCAAGTCTAAGGATTCAGGAGGGACCTAACGGGCGCGCAACGACCTTGATTTCCGCACCGCCTTAGCTGGTCCTGGGTAGCTCAAGTAAGACGCAGGGGTGGGTTTTTCCCCGCAGTGTCTGTGAGCCGGGGACTTCCGCTTTGGGGCTGTGAGGTGGGTGCGTCGTCCCCAGCGCGAGCGTGGTTTTCCGGTTTAAGTAAGCGCGCGGGCATGGGGTGGCAGGAGGTAGCGCGGACTGTCGAATTTGCGGTCCGCGTCATTTCCGTGACCGTGTCGGAAATCCAATCGACCAATGCTTGCAAATTCGACCCGTCCCACGCGAGGCCGCGTAGATGCCATGAGGTCGATTAAGAGACGCGGACCACGGAACCGGCGGTCCGTGCTACGGGCCTCGTGGCGGAGAGATTGAGCTGACCATTTGGCGTAGCAGAGGCTGAGCGTTGGGGAGTTTGGCGTTCCAGTGGTTCGCGAGCTCGGTTCGCTGTGCCTCAAGGCGTTCAGCGTCGGCGGTTTGCCTGCTTCGGCGGAGGAGGACGGCAAGTGTGGTCCAGGTGCGCGAAATGCAGGTGGCATCGCGCAGATCATTTTGCAGGTCGGGCTTCCAGGCCATCAGCTTGTCCCGCAGTTCCTGGTAGGCCGCGATGGCTTGAGGGGTTTGGCCGGCTTCAGCGTACTCGTCGGCCCGGGCTCTTAAAACATGGTCGGCGACGCTCATGGGTTCAATGGCGTCGGCAGGGTACTGGTGAATATCCCGCAGAAGCTGCAGGGCTTCTTCAATGCGGCGACGGCTATCTTTGTCATGGCCGGTCCAGCGCGCGGCGTAAGAAGAGCCCGCCAGCAAGTCCGCTGAATAAAGCTGGGCGCGGGGGTTGGTTTCCGCCTCGCGTATGCGTGCCAGAGCGTGGTCGTATACCGTCAAGGCTTTCTGCGGATCGCTATGGCGGAGAATGTCGCCGATTTCCAGCCCGTGAACTGCCACCGTCCGGCGGCTGAGATAATCAAGGGCGTCCCTTTTCGCGAGCTCCTCGCCGATGTCGAGCCCCCTTTGGAACGCCGCAAGGGCCTCTCGATCTCGGCCCAGGCTCGGCTCCGCATCCTGCTTTCCAAGGATCATGCCCTCCGTCAACAAAGCGTTGGCCAGATTCACGCGCAGGGTGGCGTGCCCGGAGGCGGCTTGCACTTCCTGCAGTTCGACCGCCTCCTGAGCGGTCTGCAATGCCCCGTCCAGATCGCCGGTCTGCCATCGCGCGATCGCCAGGCCCCCAAGGATACTGCCCTGAAGCCGATGGGAGAGCGGATCCGGTTCGATGATCTCCAGCGCCCGCTGGCCTGCGCGCACGGCATCCGCGAAATGCCGGGTGTCGTCATAACTGTAGGCGACATTCTGCTCAAAATACCCGGGACCGTAAACATCATAACCCGTGGGTTTGCCGAATTTCATGAAGCGCTCGATTCGCTCTGAGGTTATGTCGGCCCAAGCCACCGTGTCTTGCCGCCTGCTCCGCTCATCGGCGATGTTCATGTGATCGTGTGCAATTTCCATTGCGGTCCCGAGCGCCCTTCCGTTTGTGGGATCGGCCTTTAAAACCAGATCGACGAAGGCCTGCGCCTTGTCAAGACTTCCTTCCGCCTCAGTGAATTGGCCGAGGTTGGGCGAAGTGGGATCGCCTTGAACGTGAGCGACCCGGATATAGGCCAGGGCAGCATCGAGCGCCAGGTCCTTATCGCCATGAACGTCACTGCCCAGCGAGGTCAGGTATTGCATCGCGTCGGAAACCATCTTCATTCGGATTTTCGTCGAACCCGGCAGGCCGCGAAGATCGCCATCCAGTTCTATAAAATTAATGGCCAGTTGGCGCACCTGCGCAAACCGGCGTTCGGCAATCTTGCGTTCACGATTGGCAATCAGCAATCCAGCGGACAGGCTTCCTATCACCAGCGCCATTGCGGCGGCGGTTAATGCCACTGCGGTGCGATTGCGGCGCAAAAATTTGGCGGCGCTGTACGCGAGTGTATCCGGCCGGGCGCTGATGGGCTCATGCTGGAGATAGCGCCGAAGGTCGTCGGCAAACGCAGTGACGGAGGCGTAGCGCTCCTGCGGGCGTTTCTTCAGGGCTTTGCCCAGAATCGTGTCGAGATCTCCTCTTAAGTGGCGGCAGAGTTTCTCTGGCGTCGAGCCGCGCTTTGCCGCGGCGTTTCCGCCCGCCCGGGCAATCTCCGATGCACGACGCGGTTCCACTTCAACAATCGATTTGACCAAGTCTGCCGGAGTGTCCGCGCCGGGGCCGGCTGGGTGCTGCCCCGTCAGCAGGAGGTAGAGCAGCACTCCCAGCGCATAAACGTCGGTGGCGGTGGTCACAAATCCACGCGTCACCTGCTCCGGCGCGGCAAATCGCGGAGTCAGCGCCCCTCCGCCTTCCACGGTGAGCGGATTTGAGGGAGCGGAGTCTTCTTCCCGGGCAAGCAGCTTGGCAATTCCAAAGTCCAGCAATTTTACCTGGCCGTCTTTGCGCACCAGCACGTTGGAGGGCTTGATGTCACGGTGGACAACCAGATGGGCGTGGACTTCCGCCATGGCGCCCAGAACATCGAGGAAAAGTTCGACGCGCGCGTCGACGCCAAGACGGTGTTCATCGCAATATTGGTCGATGGCCACGCCTTCAACGTACTCGAGGACAAGATAAGGGTTGCCGTCAGGAGAAATTCCGGCATCGAGCAGGGAGGCGATGTGCGGATGAGTAAGCCCTCCGAGAATTCTGCCTTCGCGTTTGAAGCGTTCTTCCGTCTCGCGGTTGGTGAATGCGATCTTCACGAACTTCACCGCGGCCTGCCGCTCAAACCGGCCGTCATTGCGCCGGGCCAGCCAAACGCTGCCCATTCCGCCTTGACCGATGGGCGAGACGAGGGTGTAGGCGCCCAGCTTCTGTCCGGCCAGTCTCGCGTCCGTAGTCAACGGTGACTTCTCAAGAAATCCTTTTTCTTTCAATTGCTGCTGGTCGTCCAATAGCGCCTGCAGAATGGAAGCCAGCCTCGCGTCTTTTTCGCGAAGCAAAAGCATCCACGCCGCGCGTTTTGCCGGATCGATCTCCAGGACCTCGTCGAGGTAGGGGCTTACTTCCTGCCATTGATCGGGTGTGAGGGAGGCCATCGGTTTCTCACAACGGCAAATCCGTCCGCAGGCTCTGATACAGATAAATGCGGGCCTTTTCCCATTTTCGCTGAACGGTGCGCTCAGACACGCCGAGCATTTCGCCAATCTCAATGAATGAGAATCCG
>JASHTZ010000169.1 GCA_030040295.1 Terriglobia bacterium
GCGCAGGTTGGTCGCACGGGAACTCTCACCCCGGTTGCGGACTTGGAGCCGGTGGACGTGGGCGGAGTCACCGTGAGCCACGCCACGCTCCACAACATGGATGAGGTAGAGCGATTGGGCGTGAAGATCGGCGACACCGTGCTGATCCAACGCGCCGGCGAGGTTATTCCCCAGGTCGTCAAAGTGGTGAAGCACGCGGAGGAGGGCCGCGAGTTCGTGATGCCCAGAAAGTGCCCGGTTTGCGGCGAGGACGTCCGCCGGGCAGAAGGCGAAGTGGCTTACCGCTGCGTGAATTCAGCCTGCCCCGCCATTCTCAAGGAATCGTTGCGTCACTGGGCCGGCCGCCGCGCTATGAACATCGAAGGCCTTGGCGACGTGCTGGTGGACCAGCTCGTTGAAAAACACCTGGTGCGCGACGTGGCTGATCTCTACAGTTTGACTCACCAGCAGCTCGCCGATCTCGAGCGCATGGGTGAAAGGTCGGCCAAAAATGTGATGGACGAAATCGAACGCAGCAAGCGATCGGAGCTGCCGCGCGTGATCTTCGCGCTCGGGATTCGCTACGTGGGCGAACGCACCGCGCAATTGCTGGCCAATCACTTTGGCGCGCTCGACAAAATTGCCAAAGCCACTCCGGATGAGCTTATGGAGGCGGAAGAGGTGGGGCCACGTATCGCCGAGGCCATCCAGGAGTTCTTTCAGGAGAAGCGCAATCGCGAGGTTATTGAAAAGCTCCGCAAGGCTGGACTGCAATTCGAACAGGCGCAAACCCGCAAGCGGCAGGGAAAATTGACAGGAAAGCAATTCGTGCTTACAGGCACACTACCTTCGCTCTCCCGTCAGGAAGCCACAGATTTGATCGAAGCCGACGGCGGTCGAGTGATCGGCTCCGTTAGTAAGAAAACGGATTATGTGGTTGTGGGCGCCGATGCCGGTTCCAAGTTGGAAAAGGCCAATACGCTGAAGATTCCGACGCTCGACGAAGCAGGACTGAGAAAATTGCTTGCAAAGTAGAGGCTGCTCGCCCTTTAAGTCAAACGCAGCCCCTTCGCCTCAAAGGGTTCGTAAGTGAACTCAACCACACCGTGAGTTACTTCGACGGTTTCACCTGATCCCACCGCCTGGCATTTGGTGAACCCGGCGGGCAATGTGATCCGCGCGTCTACTGGATTGGGATCAGCATTGACTGTAAACAACACAAGGCCCTTCCGGGAGGGCCGAGCGGTCCACTCAATCCCCCGGTCCAGGCTGTGGCCCACGTCCCGATATTCGATCGGCAACCTGATTTGTTGCGGGGCCGCGGCGAGTTCCGGACCCAACCCTGCCAGTTCGCTGAGCACCGAGCGAAGGTCGTTCCACAAAGGCGCTGTGGGAGGAACGGAGAATAAACCAAAGAAGAGCAGGCCGTTGGCGCTGTGAACGATGGATTGATAGGCCATGGACTTCAATTCTGCGCGAGTGGGATAAAGGACCATTGCAGGATCGCGATCCTTCTCCCGCAGATCTTCCCAAGCGAAGGCTTGAAGAACCATGAAGACCGCGCGCGACGGGCCGGCCACGCGCCTCATTTTTTCCGCATACTCGCCCACCTGGCTGATCGTGCAATTCAGCAAGTCGCCTTGCCGTCCGTCCGGCCAGAGGGCATATTCTTCCCGAATCCCGTGGGGTATTACCGGATAAATATCGGTCGCAATGATCTCCGCTCCCGGATTGTATTTGCGCAAAGTGCTTACCAGATTCACTGGCGCGTGGTTCAAATAGAGCGGGTGAACAGGGTCGATTCGCCTGACAAAATCGTGAGTGGCGATGATCTGCTCGGGAGAAACGCGGGCTTTACGGCTTTTCCAAACAAAAGCAGGCTCGTCCTCGGTTTCCCAAAAAAGCAGCGTGGGGTCATGGCGGAATTGCTCAACAATTCCGCGAATTCTCGCCTCGTCCTCGGCACGTTTTTCTTCGGAAATCGATTCCAGAGTAACCCAGGTGCGCAATTTGTGCTCGCGCGCCTGGACAAATTCATCACTCTTCGCAGATACATGAACAAGGTTGCATCCGGCTTCCTGCACCTTGCGCCAGGGGTCATCGACTTTCGGCAGCCCGTAGAGCCCCAGCACGAACTGGTCCCAGCCTTGGGGAAAAATGCCGGCCTGGACCGTGGCTGACATCGTGGCGCCGCGCAGAACCCAGGGTGCGGCAAGCATTGACAGAAAGTTTCGTCGCAACATTTAGTGAATCAACTCCTCGGCTGCGGAAATCAATTTCCTGCGGTAATCCATCCAGGTTTTGAAATCTGGAGCATAAGTGTGGAAATGGCGGCTGATGTCCGAGGCATCTTCCTGCCCTCGCGTGACAAACGCCACCGCTTCATCAATCAACGCCAATGCGGCCTTCGCCTGCGGGGTCTGTGATTCCTGAGCGGCCCGGCGGAGCATTACCAGCAATTCAAAATCCTGACTGCCTTCGCGTGAAGCTTCCCAGCGCTTGGTGGTCACAGGGCCGTGCGGCCCGGGGTAGACCACACCGTACTCATTATCATGGCTCGGGATCCAGTAGTCCTTGGAAGAATAAACCCAGTAACCGCCGCCGTTCATTCCAAGCTGGAATGCAATCCAGGGTTTCATGCGGTAAAAGCCCAGCGGATCGAGGCCACGCTGGTCAGCGGGCGCTTCGTAATGCCAGAACTGTTTGGCCCGGCTGAATACCTCTGCATATTCGGGGGGATGAAGGCGGAAGAGGTGCAGGTCGGGGCACCAAATGTCCACAAATCCTTCGAGCCGAGCCACCATTTCGGGAGTGGCTCCGCCGGCGGGATTTGTGTACACCTGAATCTCCGGGTCAGCAGCCTTCGCGCGCTTCACGGCTTCGACGTATTGATCGAAGGCGTGGTCCTCGCCATTCAAGCCGGGCTCATCATGAATGTAGAGGGCGTAATCCGCTTCGGACAGACCCAATTCGTGCATGTGGCTTCCAAACCAGTGCAGGGCTTCACTGTAACCCTTGTCTTTCGTAGCTGAGTCCGGTGAGCACCCCGTGGGCCAATCTGGCTCGACCGTTCCATCGATTAAGAAAAATGCACCGGCCAGCCGCGGAATCAACCGATCCGCCACTGCAGATTCGGCCCCGGCGAAGCTTCCGTCGCAATTCACGCGCACCACGGGCGCCGGCATGTTGAAGACATTCGTGCGGTGCTCGACAGCGTCGCGAATGGTCGCCTCCAAAACCTCTGGATCCTTAATTGAAGAAAGATACAGCCAGTTGCAGTGTTTGTAGGTGAAGCGGTCGGGTAGCCGCACGCTTGAGACCGTAAGGTTTAATGGGATTTCAAGAGGTGGGGCAATCCTCTCCAGTGCGGAAATTCGTATGACCTCAGCGTGCTTGCCGCTATCAAGTGATCGGCTGTGAAATGTCAGCCAGACCTCGCGAGTCTCCGCCGGGCCGAGGTGGAGCGTTTGGGCCTCGGCGATAAGTGGAAGCGGGTCCTCCTGCGGTTTTCCGGTTGTGTCCGGCACCACCATCGGTACAGTGCGGAATTGCAATGCATTGGGAATTGTCGAGCGCAATACGAGCGTGAGCGGCTGCGCAGTGATGTTGGTGAGTGCAATTGCAGCGGAGGCATATTCATTTCCGAGCATTTCAACCTGGATTCCTGCGTTTGAGATTCCTTCCTCGTTGAGCAGCGTGGCGGGTGTGTGCTGCGCCCACGGATTACTCACCTCCTGAACCATAATCGGACCGGCGGGCCGCACCTTTTCCACAGCCGTCATCAGTGCGCGATCGTAATCGGCCTCGGAATTTGCAGTGTCGTAATCTTTCACTCTTCCGGAAGTCAGCGCGAGGCGGCGGGCTGCCGCGATGCGCGCCTTCACATAGGTCGCAAGCTCTCCTGAGCCGGCTGGTTCGCGTTGGGTGAACTCTGCGCCCGCGCGATAAAGGGATACCTCGGATTGAATCGTTGAATCATTGGCGCCCATCCAGTCGCAATCAACCTCATAGTTCCCCGGAGTCGAGGCAAGCAGCTCGACGCTTACCGTCTTCGATGCTTCAGGTTTGATCAAGTTCAGATGAATGGTGCCATCCGGGTCTTTCACGCGGACCGCGACAAGAGCCGCGCCCTCCGGCGGTTCTTCAATAGTCGTTGTGCCCAGACTGATTCGTACAATGTTTTTCACGCCCGTTTCGTGGCTTGTGTCTACGGCTTCGCCTCCGTTTGTGCCTGTACGCAGCGGCTGCGACAGGCCTCCTTGTAACCCGGTCCAGAGAACTTTTGCTCCAGGTTTTTGCACGAGACGGTACGCGATCAATTTGCCGGAGCCGCCCGCGACCAGCAGGTGAACTTCCTTTTCATTTTGCCACTGGCAAAGGATGGGGGAGCTCACCCCTCCACCCGGCAAATCCCATGAGTCAATGATGGCGCCGGATGGATCCAGAACGTAAAGGGATTTCCCCTCTGTGCCTTCGCCGCGCGTCACCTGAAAGATCGTCGCCCGGCCATCGCCGTTGAGATTGGCGATGGCGGGAGCAAAGTAGATACCATGCCCATCCAGATGCACGTTCCAGCGCACCTGTCCGTGGGCGTCAACGCAGAAAACGCGATTGCTCTTGTCTCCAAAAAGGATTTCGGGCGAGCCGTCGCCATCAATGTCGGCGACCGCGGTCGACTGGTACGATTGCAGCAAGGAAGGCGCGCGCCAAAGAGTTTTTCCGGTTTTTGCATCCAAGGCATCGAGGCCCTGCCACGGACCAACAAAGGCTGTGGCGACAAGTGCCACTTGTTTTCCGGATTCCAGCGAAGCGGCGATGGGCAAGGCGCGGCCGATTCTGCCGTCCACTTGCGCGTGCCACAGCACCTCGCCGGTGGAGCGAACCGCATAGAGGTCCTTATCTTCCGTGCCGAACACGAGAGCGGGGTGGCCGTCAATTTCGGCGACCGCCGCAGGGCTGACTCGGTAATTTGTGGCTGTCACTTCGAACCGCAGACGGCCGTTGACGTCGACAGCGTAGAGATGACCGCGTGAATCGGTCATTACA
>JASHTZ010000170.1 GCA_030040295.1 Terriglobia bacterium
CGCGACAGGCTCTACAACTATTTTCTGAATCAGTCCGGCCACAAGGCGAACAAGGCGTGGCAGCTTTTGTTGGCGGATATCGACGTACAGACAGCGCTGGGACAGGACAAGGGCGAGAGACCGACACTTGACCAGTGCCGCACGGCGCTGAAGAAAATTCCCAAGCCCGTCCGCGTCCTGGCGCGCCAGGGCGAGAAGGCGTTCAACGATCAGTGCTCCATGTACCTCTCGCGCGATCCGCGCACGCTGCTTTCAAACGACCTGTGGGTTACCGACCAGAAACAAGTTGACGTTCGGCTGCGCGACGGCGGGGAACGTCTGGGCCGCATCTGGATCGTGAATTTCCTCGACGTGGCGAGCGACAAAGTCTTGGGCTTTGCCTTCGGCCCCGTCCTCAGCTCTGACTTGGTGATGATGGCCGCAACGATGGCCATCGGCAGATTCGGCGTTCCCCGCGCCGTTCACATGGACTTGGGGAAGGAATTCATTTGCACGGCCTTCAACGGCAAGATGCGGAAGCTCTCTGGCGAAGTGTTATTCCGCGAAGCGCTGGGGCTTTGGAAATCACTTGGCATCGAGCCGGTGAAGGCCATCGGGCGCAACCCGCAGTCGAAAACCATCGAACGCTACCATGCCAACCTGCCCGATTTTGACCGCTGTTTTCCGGGCTACTGCGGTTCAAGCCCCGATACGCGCCCGGAGAAACTGAAAGACGAGGAAGCCCAACACGAGGATTGGAAAAAGGGAAGGGCCGAGCGCTCACCCCTTGTCACCATCAGCCAATACATTCTGGCTTACGCGAATTGGGCAGAAAAAGAATGGAACGCGGCGGCACGCGGGCGCGGCAAGATGCGGCAAGGCATGACGCCGAACGAAGCGTACAACGTGAAGCGCCCCGCCGATGGTTTCCGCACGATCTCCGCGCCGGAGCTTGACCACCACAGCGCCGAGCATCGCTTTGTGAAGATTGGGCGCGGCGGTCAGGTGAATCTCACCTTCTACGGCCAGACGGTTGAGTATCTCGCTCCTGAGCTATTTCTGCACCAGGGCGAGGACTGCGAGGCCATCATTTCACGGCGTACCTTCCGGCAGATCACCGTCATTTTCCCTGTCACCGGAGGCACGGCAAGCTGTGTTGCCACGCTCAAGCCGCAGCTCGCCTGGCTACCCGAAAACCGCGAAGAGTTGCGCGCTGCGATGCGCTGCAAGGCTGCTGTTCATCGCGCAATCCGCCAAGGTGCGAAGGCGTCGCGAATCGCTCTGGAAGCGGCCAACCCCGTGGCGCTGCTCGAACAGCAGAAGGCGCTGCCCGCCAAGGACATCATCGGCGCTCAGAAATTCTTCGGCCCCAGCGCGCCGGAGCCCGGCTATCCCGAAATGAGCGGCGTTGAATACCAAGCGACGAGGCCAAAGCGCGCCAACTGGTCGCGCTCTCAGACCTCAGCCGAGGCCGCACGCCGGATTCTGGAAATGAAGGACTGATTCCGCATGGACACGTCAAGCCCCATTCGGCAGAAAGCACGGCGCGCCGTTTACGTTTATATGTCGCGCACTGGATTAACGCTTCGCGCCCTTGCCGACGCCACGGGCGAAAACTATAACGTCCTGCGGCAGTTTTGCAGTTGGGGGCGCTTGGGCGAACGCGATGGCTTGGGCGAGCCGATGGCGCGACGGGTGCTTAAATGGTTGGAGGATAACCCCGCGCCGCTTCCCGATCTGCCCGGCAGGCTCTATGAAAGCCACGCCACGCGCACGATGGACGAAATGCTGGCATTGATTCGGCGCGGGCGCTGGGGAACGCTCTACGGCCCGGCAGGAGCGCAGAAAACCTTCTTGTTGGAGTATCGCGCCGCAGAGGCCGCGCGCGAGCCGGAGCCTTGGCTCGTCTACATCCGCACATCGCCTTCCGGTATGTCGCCATCGGTGTTGCTTGGGCGCATCTCGCAGGCTCTGAGCGTGCCCTATGCCTATTCGGTGGATGGAATCCGGCAGAACCTGCTTCAGGCTCTGCGGCGGCGTAAGTCGCCCGTGGCTGTGGCGCTCGATGAGGCTCAGCACCTTTTCCCGCGCGTGGATACGCTCGAAACCCTGCGCGAAGTCGGCGACCTGGCGCGCGCTCGCGTGGGTATTTTGGTAGCGGGCAATGAACAGGTCTTACGCCTGTTTGACCCGCGCCGTAAGGTGCATTTCGAGCAGTGGCGGAGCCGCATTCAGCAATTAGAGGAGCACATTTTAGGCCCGGCGCGCCCCGAGGCCCGGCGCATGGTGACTGGCGAAATGCCCAGCCTGAGCGCCGGAAAGGCTGAAGCTCTCATTGATAGCTGCGAAGTGAAAGACCCTGAGAGCGGCAAAACCTACGTCAACGCGCGGCGGTTGTTCAACACGCTGCGCGACATGCGCGCGCTGGAGGAATCCGGAAAACCCGCCGCATAGAGCTTAAGTAAGTCGAGGCCGCCCGCTGCGGAAAACAGCGAACGGCCCCTAATCTCACACCGGAGGTAATTCCAGTGAAGACTAAAGCGAAAGTACCAAAAGGGAAGGTGGCAGCGCAACGCCGAACGCCAGTAGGCGTGCTCGCCAAAGATGAAAGCCACGACCAGGTGAAACGTGGTGAATTGCTCAGGCCGGAATACGACCACTACACGCACCTCAAGCAGATCGTGGAATTGTTTAATAATCCCAATGGGGTTTCGTCCACGGAACTCGAAGATATGGCCGCGTTAACCTATCGTAGGCAGGTTGGCCTCTTGAACGCCGTCGAAGCCGCTATGGTGGGCGAAATCACCTTGGTGCACGAAGAGGGGAAACCAACGGACCCGACCATATATTGCGACTTTGTTGACTCCCTTCGTCTCCAATTATAGATCGGGAAGTCAATGTCTGATGCGCTAGCTGAAGGCTGCAAAAGCGGACATACCTTCTCGCCAGATCCAGCGCCCTCCGCGCGTAGTCTCAGCTGCCGGGCGCAGCGGATGCTGTACAAGGCGATAGATCAGCTCAAGGTCGTCGAGAAACTCTCTGGAAAGCAATACTACGTGCGGGAGCTGAGTTGATAACCCGGGGGGCGGACTTCGAGGAGTCCGCCCCTTTTAGCTTTTGGGAATACATGACCACCGATGATGAAATTCGCAAGGCGAGCCAGGCCGTCCAGGACGGCCTGGAAGTTCTCTTTCGAGCGATGTGGGACAGTTCAAAGCTCGCCAGCGAAGAATTCGGCAAGATAGCTAAAAAGCTCATGGCCCTGTGCGACGCCGCGCGCCGAAAAGCCAACTGATGTTCGTAGCTACCAGTACGGAAAACTTTATCACTCAACTGCCTTCCTAAAAAATCTCCCTCATTTCTAGCAAAAATCGCACTCGTCGAAGGCTAATTTTGACCAAAACGCAGTTCGCATGTCTGCGGAAAGTGTAAAATCCTCGCACTGAAAACAAAGCACTTGCACCGACGCCTTAACATTTTTTCCAAACTATTATCCCATTTTTTCGGTTTTAACCCTTCCGCGCCGCGCCGCCCAATCGTGGCCGTATCTTATTGATTTCACGGCCAGTAGCCTATAATTGGGACTCATCGTGGATGTAACACTTTCTCCAAACTATTCTCCCATTCCATACACCGTGATTTGCCGGTTCACACCGTGGCGGTTCAGTTTTCCGCGGGCATTTTGTTGGC
>JASHTZ010000171.1 GCA_030040295.1 Terriglobia bacterium
ACCCCTCCATGTCATGATAGTATTTCTGGGCTTGACCGTGATCCCGTATGACGCGAACCTTCTGGGCCAGGGCTGCATCGTTGGTGGTAACAGCTCCGGCCTCTCCGCAAGCGCCCAGGTTTTTGCCCGGATAACAGCTGAAGGCGGCCGCAAGTCCCATCGAACCCGCTCTTTTCCAGCAATTTTCGCGGCGAGAAAAGTACTCGGCGCCGTGAGCCTGACAGGCGTCTTCAATCACCACGAGTTGGTGTTTTGCGGCCAGCTCCAGGATGGCGTCCATATCCGCCATTTGCCCGTAGAGATGGACAGGAATGATGGCCTTCACGGCCCGGCCCGTATGCTTGTCCACCAGCTTGCCGTTCGCGTGGTTTTGGCTGCATTCCAAGGCCAGGTAATCAGCAAGTTTTTTCACATCCATGAGGTAGGTTCGCTCGTCAACGTCGACAAAGCGCGGCAGTGCCCCGCATTGAGAAATGGCCTCGGTAGTCGCAATGAAAGTATTGGGAACCGTGACGACGGCGTCATCAGAACCCACACCCGCGGCCATCAGGGCAAACCGCAAGGCATCGGTGCCGCTGCCCACACCCACGCAATGCTGGGCATCGCAGAATTTGGCAAACGATTTCTCGAAGTCCTCCACCATCGGGCCGCCAATGAAGCCAGCCGTATCAAGAGCATGGGCAAATACTGCCGCCAATTCTTCCTTCAGCTCCTGGTGTGGCGACACGAGGTCGAGAAAAGGAATACGATTCGATTGCATCTTATGCTACCTCGGCTTTCTTTTGGTTGAGTTTTCTTAAAACCCGGGCAGGATTACCCGCGACGATTACGCCTGCGGGCACATCTTTCGTAACCACACTTCCCGCACCCACGATGGCATTTTCACCGATAGTTACCTTCGAAAGGATGGTGCTACCCGAACCAATGGATGCCCCTTTTTTTATCAGTGTGATTTCCACTTTCCAGTCCGCTTCGGTTTGAAGGCTGCCGTCAGGATTGGCAGCGCGCGGGTAGGAATCGTTAATAAACGTCACGCCATGCCCGACGAAAACGTTATCCTCGATCGTGACCCCTTCACAAATGAAGGTGTGGCTCGAAATCTTGCATCGGCTTCCGATCTTGGCGTTTTTCTGCACTTCCACGAATGCGCCAATCTTGGTTTCGTCACCGATTTCGCACCCGTACAGGTTGATGAACTTGGAAAGCTTGACGCCTTTCCCCAGCCGGACGTCGGGGGCGACGCTCAGAAATTCGTTCATATGCGCACGAGCCTTCCCCGGTCACGGATGGATTCATTCGCGGCCTCCAGCATTTTCACAACCTTCAGCCCCGCACGTCCGTCATTGAAGGGAGTCGTGCCGTTCTTGATGCATTCCACAAAGTAACCGCATTCCGCCTTCAGTGCTTCCGTCTGCTCCACACGTGGGGCCCACATGTCGCCCGAACGGTAGCGGACCAGCAGGTCATACACCCCCTCCTGGTTGCTAATCTGGACTCCCTTATCGTAAACTTTCACCTTTTCATCAGCTTCCAGGTCATTCCACACCACCATCCTCTTTTCTCCTCCGATGAGAGTCGTGCGGACCTTTACGGGCGAGAGCCAATTGACATTGATATGGGCAATGATGTTGTTCTGGAAATAGATGGTGATATAGGCCATGTCTTCATGACCGTTCAGGTGATTCTGGCCAGTCGCGACGATCGCTTCAACCTTGTCCTTGATCAGGTAATCCATGATGGAAAGGTCGTGAGGGGCAAGGTCCCAAATCACGTTGACATCGTGCTGGAACAATCCCAGGTTCACACGGGTGGAATCATAGTAGAAAAGCTTGCCGAGGGCGCCCTCGTCCACAAGTTCGCGGATTTTCTTGACAGCCCCGGTGAAAAGGAAGGTGTGGTCCACCATCGTCCGCAGGTTCTTCTTCTCCGCCAATTCAATTAATTCCTCGGACTGAGCCGCCGTGGAGGTGAAGGGCTTTTCCACGAACACATGTTTGCCGTTCAGTAGCGCAGCCTTGGCCAACTCGAAGTGCGTCCAAACGGGGGTGATGACCGCGATGGCGTCGATGTCCGGCGACGCCAGGGTCGCTTCAACATCTGAGGAGACTTGCATGGTGGGATGGGCCTGCTTCACGCGACGCAGCGCGGCGGCACTCTTGTCGCACACCACAGCCACCTCACAGCCCTCCTGGGAGTGAAAGTTCCTTACGATTTGCGGTCCCCAATATCCATAACCAATAATGCCGATGCGCACCATGATTTCTCCTTTGACCTCAAACCCCAAGATCACCTAATAATGGTTCAATAAGCTCCAGTTCCCTTAAAGACCGCCGCGGGAGTCCGCAGAAGGATCTTTATATCCAGCCAAGGCGACCAGGTTTTCACATAGCGCAGATCCAAACGCACCATTTCATCAAACTTGGTCCTGCTCCGGCCTTCCACTTGCCACAGCCCGGTGATTCCGGGTTTTGCTTCAAGAAAGCGCCGCCGATGCCATATTTCATAAACCTCGACTTCGTAAGGAATGGGGGGACGTGGCCCCACCAGCGACATCTCGCCCCTGAGCACATTGAAGAACTGGGGCAGTTCATCGAGACTGGTCTTGCGAAGAAATCTTCCCACCGGAGTGATGCGAGGATCGTTCTTTAACTTGTAAACCGTTCCACTCTTGTCCTCCCCTTTCGTCGCAGCATTTCCGGAAATGAGGCGGCGAACGTAGTCCCGATGAATCCTCGCGTCGTTTTGGAAATACATTGACCGGAACTTCAGGAAAGAGAAGCGTTCACCATACTGGCCTACGCGGTCCTGTTTGAACAAAATCGGTCCTTTTGAGGTCAGCTTGACGGCGACGGCGATGACGGCGAAAAGAGGAGAGAGGAGAACAAGGGCAAGAAGGCTGCCCACCACATCGATGGATCTCTTGATCAAGCGATAAGTCGAGGAAGCCTGGTCCTTGGTCAGGAGGTCAGGATAAAGGCGGATGTCCGTTGAACGGCCTCCCTTGCCAACTTCCATGTCATCAGGAAAGACGTGGAAGGTAATATGGATCGATTCGATCTGCTCGAGCTGAAGGCGGGTCTGCAAGGCAGCCGTCATCCGGGAGTTTAAAGCGCTGAGGATCGAGGCCAGATCGCCCCTGCCGATTTCCGTGCAAATGACTCCGATAACCGAGCCGTCCTCATACCATCCGTGCAAATCCGTCTCGCGCGCCGAATTGGAAAGCGCCTCGGTGATCCCTTCCAGGATCAGTTTCCCCCGCCCCGTGTCGATGACCTTGCCAACATGGAGCAGCATCAGCACAAACCTCTGCCGTGACCGCTCGCTCCGTTTGCGCTCAATGGTCAGCACTCTGCGGAAAAGCTCCTCCGAAACGAGTGTAAATCCCTGATCCTCGCTGTCAGCCTCTTCCTTGACATGGGGACCAAAAAACATTCCGTTTCCCGTGGTTCTTTTCCACGGTCTTTTTGATTGAAAAATCTCAGCGATCATCTCTTCTCTCCTGGTTCACCTGGGGTTATAAATAGAATTGCCGAAGACCAAGAAGCGTCGATTACAATTCCGTGAATTCGTCGTGCCGCCTTGCTGATCGTGAAGCGCGCGGCGGGCCATGCTTCCCGGTTAGTGTCCAATCGGAATTGACTTAAGCTTGAAGTCAATCTCGACGGTTACCAAATCCAAATCGTATCTCTCCGTAATTGGCAAAGTACCGGATGCCACTTGGTGGCCATTCTGATATGAAATCCTCAGCGTTGAGTCCCTGCCGATGGCTCGACTCAGGGTAAACTCGCCCTGAAGTCCCTGGCCCCGGCCAGTCCCGAGCTGCGCTTCCTCCGTGTCGATTCGCGTCGCGGAACCCAGCAGGTCGGCTTCCCAATGTCCGGCAAGGCGCCGGCGCACTCCGAATGACGCTGAGGTGTATTCCACCTGGCCGAAGAGTCCCCCGCTGTCAGTGATTCTCCGTTGCACGCTGAGGTCGAGGGCCGTTCTTCGAACTTCCTTGGTGACACTCGCCCCGCCCGCACCTTGTAAACTCCTGGTTGTGCTCACACCGGTTGCCTCTCCGAAAGTGGTGACGTATTGGGGCCCGCCGAAAAACGAAACCGTTATGCTTTGCGCAAAATGTGACTCGAAGGCAACCAGTGCACTCTCGGTTTGAAAACGTTGAAGGCCGCCCAATGACGCGCCCCCTCGGTAAGTAGCATCCTCGTGCAGAAGATCAACTCCGAAGGCTGTATGTTCCGTCACGCGATACTGATACGCGAAGCCCCCCGTTGCAGACCGGCCGTTATACAAGGTTTCACCTGCTATTTGTTGGCTTCCGTACTGTTGCAGGCTGTAGCTTCCCGTAAACGAAATTGATGTCCGATGGCTCTTTTGGAAGGTCAGATCCAACCCACTTAGATTCGTCAGCGTTCTGGCTGAGTATGCATAGATCGTTTGGTTCGGCGCGGTAGGAGAGCTCAGGCCCGAACTGATTTGCTGTCCCTCCAAGGGTTGGAAGATGCCATTTTGATAGCTTGCAGTGTCGAATATACCTAGCGCCCACCTCGGACTCAGCCGCCCATTCAAAGTGAGACTGCCCGAATGGTTAAGGCGATCATACGAAGTAGTATTTTTGTAAAGAAAGAAGCTGGGGAGGTAGTTGAATTTAAAGGTGACATTCTGAGTTTGACGCATGAAGGAAAGGTTGGAGTTAAATGCCACACCTTCATCTGCGACCCGTTCTGCATTATTCAATAGGACGTTGTCGTTGTAGAAAGTTGAGGTGCCCATGCTGATGTTGACTTGATTGGTAGGGACTCCTTCTCCTGCAAATCGAAGTGGAGCCTGCAACCCGTTTCCAATCGCCACCGGCTGTGCCCCCGCGGTCATCGTTGACGCCGAAGTCTGTGCGCGAAGAGCGACCGGAATTAACATCAAGGAAATCGCCAACGGAATAATCTTTCTCAAACTGCCTCTCTCCAGAAACTGCTATCTGACCGCCACGTTGATCGCCTCACGGGAGGCATCGTGACAACTCGCGCGAAAGGAAACCTAATGGATCTGCCCTCCCCGGGTCATTCGGTAGCTCCGAATTGCCACTGCCAGGGCGGTTGGGGGTTCCGAGAGGGGATTCTCCTCTGCACGAACTACCGTTCCCTTGCAAACAATCTCCCCACGCCCCTCTCCGAGGACTGAAACAGGGAGTTCGAACCTTAGTTCGATCAGGATCTTTGGTTCCAATGAAGCTTCCGTAAGCAGTAAAACTCCCGAACGACTAATATTTTCGGTTTTGCCTTCGAGCCACTCGGGCCGATTGGTTTCCCGATAGCGCACCGGGATGCTGATCGGAAATCGCTCGGCTCTGGGAGTTCCTTTTATGACGATGTTGGGGTGGGGGTCAGTCATAGCTATCGTCGCGGAAAATCTATGAAATTCAAAGACTCCGCGTCTCCTTATTTTGGTTATTTGGTCCGATCAATTCTGCAATATCGACGGGGAAATTCGATGGAAAGATCAAGGGCCCAATTACCAACTTCTCTTCAATCTACTCGACTAGCGTTTGGAGGCTGATTCCCTGCGAAATGAGCGGGCGTCTATAGGTATAGCTCCGCCCTTTGACTTACATTCTTTCTTATGATGCAAACCAAAACTTCAGCTCTTGTGAAGAGCAGCCCCTAGGATTGATACGCCACTTATCGAACCGAGGCGGAATTCATGGATGTAACTTTCATTTTTCATGATCCCCTCGCTTTTCGCGTTCGCCATGATTCGCATCAATCCTCAACAGAGGATGCCTTCCTACAGATAAATTACTGACTACCTTTTTACTTACTGCAATCCATCGCATGCATCAAGTGGCGAAACATGCGTACCACCGGACTGCACACCCAGTTTAGGCCAGTAAAGAATCCTGACAATAGCCCGTTAGTTGGGGTGAAATGGTACTAATAGCCCATAGCCGCCTGGCACCTAGATGCCATGTTTATATCAGGTTAGACTGTTGGGGGAACGAAGCAGAATCCTCGCTCCTCCACCGTATGGCACCAAGCCCTCATAGCACCCATCATTGAAAATTCAAACGTTCTGATTAAACCTGCTTTAAGCATGAACCAAATACCAGATTTGAAAGGGAAGAGTGGCATTTAGCGGCAGCCGCTACTTCCCGTTGAACCGGGTGCCTTTCGAGCCATCATTCGGTTGCACGTAACCGTAGTACTTTGAATAGACTTTTTCGAGCCCTTCCATACCATTAAGGACAATTCCAATGATGTGATCGCGCCCCAGCGTTTGAATTGCACTCTCGATGCCCTCACGTGGCGTTTCTCCAGCCCGAGCAACGAGCAAAGTGGCATCCGTCAGGACCTTTAAGGCCAGGATTTCTGCCATAGGGGTAGTGGGTGGAGAATCAACGAGAATCCATTTAAAAGTCGTCGCCAAACCCTCAAAAAATTGGGGTGTAAGGGTCGATTGGAGGAAGTTGCCTCCGGGCGTTGGGGTCCCGCCGGGCAAAATGTAAAATCCCATGGGATCGACGCGCCGGATGGCCAGCATGGGGTCGCTTTTGTTATCCAGACATTCGGTCAAACCCGCCCAAGGGCTGAGCCCCAATTTCTTGAGCAGCGAAGGTCGATAGACATCGGCTTCCAGGAGGAGAACTGCCCTCTTCCCCTTCTCGGCCAAGGCCGTCGCAAGATTGATGGCCACAGTGCTCTTTCCATCGCCAGGCGTTGGACTTGTAATTAGAAGGTTTCTCAGTTTTTTGGAAGCCTGCAAATGACGAAGGCGCATCTGCACCAATCTGAATCTATCCGCGCCCGCGCTTCGGGGATCAGTCTGGATGACCAGGCGGCACTCCTCAGTGACAGAAACGGTTTCCACCGGAAAGGGCAAATCACTGTCTGCTCTTTCCAATCCCTTCAGGAACTCATCGGAAGTTGCGTCAAGGATTTCGTCCTTTTCTGATTCGGCTTTGTAAGTGCGGTTCTGCACGAGATCAGCATCCTTTCGTATTTGAGTCGGCACTTCTTCTCCAGGGGAAGGTCTTTCGCTTCCCTAGCCCCGACGATATACATAGAATTCGGATGCGCAGACTACCAAAAATAAGGCTATACCTAGCACCCATTCTACCACATGCATCCGCGAATGTCTTCGGACCTCGGCCCTTGTAGGAAGAGACGGAACGCCGATCATTAAAGGGAAAGAAAAGAAGCGGCCCAACTCCTTCTCATTGAACACCGCGTGATCCTGAGTCTCGAGGATAAAAACCAGCGCGACGCCCAGAGCTAAGCCCGCCCCCAAACCTGCCAAAGCGATTGCCATATGGTTCGGCCAGGCAGGTTTCATAGGCAAACTGGGCTGGTCGATGATGGTGAATCGCTGGCCCTGCTGGCGTTGGTCCAAGTCCGTGGCCAATTCCGACGCCTGCTTTCTTGCCAGCAAATCATCGTAGTTTTTCTTGGTAAGTTCATAATTCCGATTTAGCTCTGCGAGCTGCTGCTCGCGAACCGGAGTCAAGTTGAGACGAGTCCGATACTCGGCAATTTGTTCTTCCAGTTGTTTTTCAAGTGCCTGGTTGTTTTGAATTTCGATTTGGTTTGCCTGAAGCTGGCTTTTAAGTTGGGCCATGGCAGCATTGTTTGCGGATGAATCTGCCGTATCAGTGGATTCCTTATCTCCAGCATCTGTCGCAGGCTGGGGCGCTTTCTTTTCGGCGCTCGCAAGCAAAGCCTCAGATTCCTTGATCTCTTCTTCTATCGTGACGACGTCAGGATATTTTTCCGTATGGTCAGCCAGCAAAGCTGCCCTTTGGCTTCTGAGGTCGGTCAATTTTGCTTTGATGGTCTGAACAGGATCCGCGGTTACCGTTCCTCCTGTTCCGGCTGTGACAACCTCCGTAGCGCTCATTTGCTGGTATTGCGCCAATAAAGATTCGGTATAAACCCGCTGTTCCTTTGCTCGGCCAAGTGCCGCCTGGGCATTCTGAAGCTGCATCTGGTAGCCGGAAAGGATTCCCAGGTTGCCCGCCTGTTGCTCAGGCAAGTCGCCGAGATTCTTCATCTTGAATTCCGCAACTTGGTCTTCCTCTTTCTTCAACTCAGCGGCAGCGGCTTCGACCTGTTCTTGCAAGAACTGCGTCGTGACCCGGTCCTGCTCTCCCTGCGACCTGTCGTTCTCTTGAATGAAAAGCGTTGTGAGTTTGCGAGTCACCTCCTGAGCCAAGTGAGGAGTGGGACCGATATAAGAAATTTTGAACGCATTCAGCGACTTTGCGCCACCCACCTCATCCAAGGCCTTAATATCTATCTTGCCGTGCATGAGGGCTGCCAATTCCTCAGGAGAAAGTCGCTTCCGCTCATCTGGATAAAGGTTGTACTCGTCAATGATCTTCAGCAACTGGGTGCGTGAAAGGATAGCATCGGTCGTGATGAGCAAAGTCTCATGAATATCCGCGGTGGTATTGGGTGTTACATATTGTGTGGGCACCTGTTGGTGCTCCACAAGAATCGTAGCCTCTGACGCGTAACGATTAGGGAGCACGCGCGAGACTCCGCATGCCGCGAGACCTCCCAGAACCGTTGGCAACAACAGCCACCAGCGGCGTTTAGCTGCGGAGCGCAGCCCCTTACTTATCATTTCATCAAGATTTTCTTCTTGTTCCACCAAGGATTTCGGCCTCCTCAATCATTCTTAAGGAACAATGATCGTATCGCCACTCTGGATCTCGATATTCTCTTCAGGATTGTGCCGCCGGATGGCCTTCTTGTAATCGAAGGGAATCGTCTGGACTGACCCGTCGCTCTTAGGTCGCAGGATATAAATCTTGTTCTCCCGGGCGAAATCCTGAAAGCCTCCGGCGATGGCTATGGCTTCAATAATCGCCGTGGGTTTTCCTAAAGGATAGGAACCAGGCTTGGCAACCTTGCCCAGAATGCTGTAGGTTCGGCTTTTGACTTCCTGAACAATCACCGTAACTTGCGGGTCGGAAATGAATTCCTTCAATTTTTGCGCGATGATCTCCTGTGCGGCCTCCGCCGTCAAGCCGCTCACGGTTAGATCGCCAATCAGGGGCATCGTGATCTTTCCATCGGGACGCACAGGGATCGTTCGAGTGAGCTCCGTATCCTTCCACACGCTGATTGCCAGCATGTCAGACGGGCCGATCAGGTAAGCCGCATCGCTCGACTTAGGCCTTGGCGCGCTTGCATCCGCTGGAGCATTCTGTCCCGTTGCCTCAACATGAGGGGCCGCTTGAATGCGCGGTAATTCCATGGCCTTCCCGATTCGCACTCCCAAAACCATGATCGTTGCGAGCGCCAGCCCCGCCCGGAACATTGTTTGAATTGGGCGATCGTAGGCTCCCGCGGCTCGCATGATTCTCTTTCTCAGATCAATGTGATCAGATTTCATTGGTTAAAACCCTTCGTGAATACCCTCATTGTAGAGTAAGTTTGATTCCTGATTTATTATCCTCTGGCCGTTCCACGCTAAAGTTCTGGTGCTCGTATCACCTGCAAACCCTGACCGGGCGTGTCTACTTTCAAGCTATCCTTTCGAACCGCTTCGCTCCCGCCCACCCGCTCGACCATGTTTAGATCGACCTCGACGGCCGCGGATCGGGCCAGCATTTCAACCGATAGAACCAGCCGGTAGGCACT
>JASHTZ010000172.1 GCA_030040295.1 Terriglobia bacterium
GGACGGCGTTACCAAGGTGTTTTTCACCGACGAGGTGGAGACGCACGCGCTCTCCGGGATTTACCTCGAAATCCGGCGCGGGGAGTATCTCTCCATCTCCGGCCCGTCGGGCTGCGGCAAATCCACGCTGCTTTCCATCCTCGGCCTGCTCGACTCGCCGACGGACGGGAAGTATACGCTGAACAGTTCGCCGCTCGAGGCGCTTTCCATTTCCGACCGCACGCGCATTCGCAATCGGGAAATCGGGTTCATCTTTCAGGCGTTCAACCTGATTGGGGATCTCACGGTTTACGAGAACGTGGAGCTGCCGCTCACCTACCGCGGCATGCCGGGTTCGGAGCGTCGCCAGCGCGTGCAGGAGGCGCTGGAGCGCGTGGGGATGTCGCACCGCGTGAAACACTATCCCGCGCAGCTCTCCGGCGGCCAGCAGCAGCGCGTGGCCGTGGCTCGGGCGCTGGTGGGCAAGCCCTCCATCCTGCTTGCCGATGAACCCACCGGCAACCTTGATTCGAAGAACGGCGAGGCGGTGATGGAGCTGCTACGCGATTTGCACCGCGAAGGCGCCACCATCTGCATGGTGACGCACGACCCGCGCTACGCGGATTTCGCCGAGCGCACCGTGCATCTGTTTGACGGCCGCATCGTGGAAGAAACGCGGGCGTGAGCTATGGAATTTTGCGATTTGGCCCAATCACCAAATGGCTCAATAGCCAAATGTTCCATTGTCTTTTTGGGGTGAGCGATGGACACGCTGATTCAGGATGTGAAGTACGCGCTTCGCACCTTGGGGAAAAATCCGGGCTTCACCGCTGTGGCGCTCGCGACGCTGGCTCTCGGCATCGGCACCAATACCGCCATGTTCAGCGTGGTTTACGGCGTGCTCCTGCGCCCTCTGCCTTATCCCCAGCCTGAGAGCATCATCAGGATTTCCGGAATTCTGGGAGGCCGGGCGCTGCGATCGGGGTTCACCGCCGACGCCTTCGACTTTTGGAAAGAGCATCGCGATCCGTTTGGAAACATCGCTGCCTCGGTCGGCACGGGATTCAATCTGGCGGGAGCCGGGCGGGCCGAGCGCATCCAGGCGCTACGAGTCTCTCCAGAATTCTTCGGGGTTTTCGGAGTTCGCCCGTTTTTGGGCCGCGACTTCATTCCCGATGACGACCGCGCAGGTGGGCCCAATGTGGCGGTTTTGAATTACGGCCTCTGGGAGGAGCATTTCAACGATGATAGCTCGGCCATCGGCCGGAGCGTTTCACTTGACGGCACGCCCTACACGGTCATCGGGGTAATGCCCCGGGGATTCGCGAGCATTCCGCCCGCTGATTTGTGGACTACCATTGAACCCGTGCGGCGCGGCATGGGCAGTGGCCAGAACTATCAGATCATCGCGCGGCTCAAGCCCGGTGTTTCTCAGCGGCAAGCCAGCAGCTACCTGGCAGCGCTTTCGCAATCGTTTGCAGAGGAAAACTATAAATGGATGAAGGCAGGAGACCGGAAAGCCCTGACCTTCTGGGCTGCCCCGTTTCGCTACGTCATCTCGAGCGACGCGCGCCAACCTTTGCTCGTCCTCTTCGCCGCCGTTGGATTCGTATTGCTGATTGCCTGCGTGAACGTAGCCAATCTTTTGCTGGCGCGGACGGCGGGTAGAGGCCGCGAGCTCGCACTGCGCAGTGCCTTGGGAGCGGGACGGACGCGCATTTTGCGCCAGGTTTTGACCGAAAGCGTTTTGCTCGCCGTGTTCGGCGGCGCCCTGGGTCTGATAGTGGCCTACTGCGGCCTCGGTTATCTCCTCTCACTCGCTCCGGACGTAATTCCGCGCGCCGAACACATTGGGCTGAACCTCTGGGCTCTGCTTTTCACCGCCGGCGCGGCGCTGCTTACCGGAATCCTCTTCGGGCTCGCGCCCGCTTTTCAAGCCGCTGGGACGGGGGTGAATGAAACCCTGAAAGAAAGCGAAGGGCGCGCGAGCCTGAGCCTGCACCGCCGCAGATTGAGCGCGGCCATGGTCTGCGCGGAGGTGGCGCTGTCACTGATTCTCCTGATTGGCTCCGGGCTGCTCATCAGGACCTTCATAGGTTTGCTGAGCACCGATCCGGGCTTCAACACGCGGAACCTGCTGACACTTCAAATTTGGACCACGGGCTCCAGGCATGATTCCGCTCCCGCTCTTCACGCCTTCTACCAGGATGTGCAGAGGCGCATCGAGGCGATTCCCGGCGTTGAAAGCGCCTCGATTGTGGCCGCGGGCCTGCCGCTCGAAACTGGAATCAATTTGAACCCCGGAGTTCTTGTGAACGGCCGCGTTGAGTATCCCTCCGTGGATTATCGCGAGGTTACTCCGGAATACATTCAGACACTCGGCGTGCCTTTGCTGGCGGGAAGAAATTTCCAGCTTGCAGATTCATTTGAGGCATCGAAGGTGACGATGATCAATGCCGAGTTCGCGCGCGAGTACTTTAAGGATCAAAATCCGGTCGGCAAAACGCTGACCCTGGACAAGGACCAGTTGGAGATCGTGGGTGTGATGGGCGATGTTCGCTCCAGCCTGAACGAGCCCGCGCCGCCCACCTTTTTCGTGCCGATTGCCCAGGCTTCATTTGAAACGGATCAAGGCCTGCAAGCCTGGTCGCCCACATCGATATTGGTCCGCACGGCCGTAAACCCTCTCAGCCTGAGCCGCGCCGTGGAGGCCGCAGTGCGCGACGCCGACCCCAATATTCCCATCGGGCACATCCGCTCAATGGAAGAAGTGCTGTCGGTTTCGCTGGCGTTCCAGCGGCTCTTGATGGCGTTGATGAGTGTGTTCGCAGTGCTGGCCCTGCTGCTCGCGGCAGTGGGAATTTACGGCGTGCTCTCCTACGCCGTGCGTCAGCGCACGCGCGAAATCGGAATTCGGCTGGCGATGGGGGCGCAGCGACTTGACGTGCTCCGGCTCGTCGTGGGCCAGGGGTTCCGCCTGGCGCTGGCCGGCTTGATCATCGGCGCCGCGGGCGCGCTCGCCCTGACGCATTACTTGTCCAGCTTGCTGTTCGGCGTCAAGCCGGATGATCCGCTCACGTTCGTCGCCGTTTCATTGCTGCTTTTGGCCGTGGCGATGCTGGCGGCTTTTGTTCCCGCGCTCCGGGCCACCAAGGTCGATCCCATCGTGGCATTGAGGCACGAGTAAAGCCGTGGAAAGCGACGCGTGCGTTGGCCTCAGACTCGATTGGCAGTCGGTAGGCGTGGACTCAGAATTGAATTTCGCGTTCACATTGAAATTCCGCCACCGATTTTCATTGCAGCCACTGCCCCAGTGTGGGGCTACAGGAAACAACCCCTCACCCTATCACCCCTTCTCCCCTCCCCCTCTTCCCTCTCCCCAGGGGAGAGGGAAGAGGGGGAGGGGAGTTGGGGTAAGGGGTCTTTTCAGTCCGATCAAACACTACATGTTGCTGATTGCCGGAACTGTCAAAAGCAGGTGCCAAATGCATTAAGATGTCGTTATGGGCACACGCTGCACGTCGATTAAGACATCAAGGAAATCATCATGATTAAAATGCAAAACCTCGACCGGTATTATCCCCTGGCGGGCGGGCGTTACTACGTCCTGCGGCGCATCAACCTGGAGATCAAAGAAGGTGAATTCGTCACCATCATGGGGCCGTCGGGCGCGGGGAAGTCGACTCTCCTCAGCATCATCGGCATGCTCGACGGCGGCTGGGAAGGCGAGTTTTACTTCCTGGATCATCCCGTCCACAAGCTCAACTCCAAAAAGCGCATCGAAATCAATAAACGCTACATCGGTTTTGTCTTTCAGCAATACCACCTGCTCGACAGCCTGACGGTTGCGGAGAATCTTGACATCCCGCTCTCCTATCGCGATGTGAAGGCCTCGGAGCGGCAGGCGCTCGTCGCCGACGCGCTCGATCGCTTTCACATCGTGGGGAAGAAGGACCTCTTTCCCAGCCAGCTTTCGGGCGGCCAGCAGCAACTGGTGGGGGTGGCGCGCGCCGTGATCGCCAAACCCAAATTGATTCTTGCCGATGAACCCACCGGCAACCTGCACTCCACGCAGGGGCAGGAAATTATGGAGCTGTTCAAGAAGCTCAACAGCGAAGGAACCACCGTCATTCAAGTAACCCACTCGGAGACCAACGCCGCCTACGGCCATCGCATTATCAAGCTCCAGGACGGCTGGATTGTGTGAGGGACGATTTCCGGTTGACGGCTGACCCCTGGAAATCTAACCTGTCAGCAGGCGGCCGAAAAACATTCCTCGATTAAACCATGACCAGAATTCTTATCGCCGATGACCAAACGCACGTGCTGGAAGCCCTTCGCATGCTCCTCAAGGGCGAGGGCTACGTGACGGAGTGTACGACTTCGCCGGACGGCATCCTATCCGCGGTGAAATCCAAAGACTTCGATCTTGTCCTGATGGACCTTAACTTCACGCGCGACACAACCTCCGGCCAGGAAGGGCTCGACATTCTTTCCGCCCTGCAAGCGATGGACAGCACGCTTCCCGTCGTGGTGATGACAGCGTGGGCGAACGTGGGGCTGGCCGTGGAAGTGATGCGCCGCGGCGCAAGCAACTTCATCGAGAAGCCCTGGGACAATGCCCGCCTGATTGCCATTCTGCGCACGCAGGTGGAGCTGAGCCGCGCCTTGCGGGAAGGGCAGCGCCTGGAAGCGGAGAATCGCCTGCTGCGCGCCGAAGGCCGGCCCAAGATGATTGCCGAGTCGCCGGCCATGCAGCCGGTGCTCGCCCTGATCGCGCGCGTTGGACCTTCGGATGCCAACGTGCTGATCACCGGCGAGCACGGAACGGGGAAAGAAGTGGCGGCGCGCAGCCTGCACGCGCTCTCCGAGCGCGCCTCGCGGCCGATGGTCACGGTCAATGCCGGAGGTCTTTCGGAGGGAGTGTTTGAAAGCGAGCTGTTCGGCCACGTCAAGGGCGCATTTACGGACGCCAAAACCGATCGCGTCGGCCGTTTTGAATTAGCGGATGGTGGAACCCTATTTCTCGATGAGATCGCCAACGTCCCGCTGAATCTGCAAGCCAAACTCCTGCGCGTGCTCGAGACGGGAGAGTTGGAGCGTGTGGGCTCCTCGAAAACCCGCCGCGTGGATGTGCGCGTCCTCTCCGCCACCAATGCCGATGTTTCGCAGGAGGTGCAATCCGGCCGCTTCCGCGAAGACCTGCTCTTCCGCTTGAATACCATTGAGATTCACCTTCCACCTTTGCGCGAGCGGCGCGAGGATTTGCCCCTGCTGGCCAATTATTTCCTCCGGCAGTTTGCCCAGCGCTATCGAAAGCGGCTGACGGGTTTTGAGACCGCGGGGATGCAGGCGCTGCTGGAATACGCCTGGCCCGGAAATGTGCGCGAATTGGAGCACGCCATTGAGCGCGCCGTGCTGATGGCGCAAGGCGAGCTGGAGCGTTCGAGCGACCTGGGCTTGCGCGCCGGGCGCGAGGGCTCCGGGCGGTTGGAGGATATGAGCCTGGAAGAGGTTGAGAGCCTTCTGGTGAAGAAGGCTTTGTCGCGCTATGAAGGGAACGTGAGCGCGGCGGCGGACTTTCTGGGATTGAGCCGAAGCGCGCTCTACCGGAGGCTCAAAAAACACGGGTTGTAGCACACGCCGAAATCGCTTTTGGCGCGTCTTATGACTATGACGCGCCAGCAATCGAGGTTCGATCCTGGAATTTCGCCCCTGTTCCCAGTTGTCAGTTTCGACGCCGACAGGCGGAAGGGCCGCATGGCAGAAGACCAGGCAACGACCGGCGTATCACCCTTTGGCGGGTCACCGCGCCCCCACCGGATGCGCTTTGAAATGCGCATGCTCTCCCTGGCACTGTTCGCGGGACTGCCCGCGGTGATCGTGACGGTTCTTCTCCTCTGGATCGGCGACTATTCCAGCCCCACGCGTTGGACGCTTACCTTCTTCGTGGTCGCCTTATGGCTGGGCGCGGCTTTCACCCTGCGCTCCCGCCTGGTTTATCCTCTCCAAACCCTTTCCAATCTCCTGGGGGCATTGCGGGAAGAGGATTATTCGCTGCGCGCCCGCGATGCGCGCACCGACGATGCGCTCGGCGAAGTGATGCTGGAAGTGAATGCGCTCAGCGATGCCTTGCGCGGCCAGCGGCTCGGCACGATGGAAGCCACAGCCCTCCTGCGCAAGGTGGTGGAGGAAATTGACGTGGCGGTTTTCAGCTTCGACAACGAGCACCGGCTGCGGCTGATGAATCGTGCGGGCGAGCGGCTTGTCGGCCTGCCCAATGAGCGCGCCTTGGGATTGACGGCCGCCGAGCTGGGTCTGGGGGATTGCCTCGCGGGCGAGTCCGCCAAGACCCTGACTCGGTCATTTCCCGGAGGCAGTGGGCGCTGGGACATGCGGCGCAGCACCTTCCGTGAAGGCGGCATGCCTCACGACCTTCTGGTCCTCACCGACCTCAGCCGGCCCCTGCGCGAAGAAGAACGCCAGGCGTGGCAGCGCCTGATTCGCGTGATCGGCCATGAGCTGAACAATTCCCTCGCCCCCATAAAGTCCATGGCGGGAACGCTGGAGATGATGCTCCGGCGCCAACCGCGCCCCACGGACTGGGAAGACGACATGCGCCACGGCCTGGAGGTAATTGAATCGCGGGCGGCCGCCCTGAGCCGTTTTCTGGACGCCTATGCCCGGCTCGCCCGCTTGCCGAAGCCCAAATGGCAAAACGTCGAAGCGGCCGAGCTGTTGCGCCGCGTTGTGGAGCTCGAAACACGCACCGCAGTCACCTTGACGCCCGGTCCCGTTTTGACCCTGCGCGCCGACCCCGACCAATTGGAACAGCTCCTCATCAATTTGCTTCGCAACGCCGTGGACGCAACGCTCCAAAACGGCGGCCGGGTTTCCGTCAGTTGGGCCCGCCTGCACGACCAACTGGAAGTTTGCATTCAGGATGAAGGGCCGGGTTTATCGAACACTTCCAATCTTTTCGTCCCTTTCTTCACCACCAAGCCTACAGGCTCCGGAATCGGACTGGTTTTGAGCCGGCAAATCGCCGAAGCCCACGGCGGCACTCTGACCCTGGAAAATCGCAAGGATCGCGCCGGATGTGAGGCTCGGTTGCGACTGCCTTTGCAGCAGCCTTCCATCGCCTTGGAAGAAAACGCCCACGACACGATCGCGCCGTAAGGGTTCTTGTGAAACACGACCGGCTCGGTGATTTGCATTGCAATTTGACCCCGATGAGTTAATATTCCTTCTTCCCGAAAACTTGATCGCCGAGTTGCTTGCCCGAGGGTCACATGCCCACAGTCAATTTGGTTCCCTTAGGCCTGGGGGAATTGCTGGACCGCACTTTCAGCATTTTCCGCAAGCATTTCTGGTTGTTTGCGGGAATCATGGTCCTTCCCCAGGGGCTCCTTGTGGGGCTGCAAATTCTTGTTCAGATTTTGCTGGGCTTCGTGACTTTTCAACCCCACCCGCAGACTCCTCAGGCTGCAGCGCAGTCGCTGCGTTTTGCACTCAGTGCGGGTGTGGCTTCTTTGGGCATCTTAATCCCCTACTACATCGTATATGCGACGGCTTTGGGTGCCACCACGCATGCGCTCTCTGAAGTTTATTTGGGGCGCATGGCGACCATTCGCGATTCGTACCGGGTTATTCTCCGCAGTGTTTGGAAGATTCTTCATGTCATTTTTTCCATCCTGATTCGCGTCTTCGGATTCTTTTTCCTCGTCGGCGTCCTCTTTGTGGTTGTGATGGGGGGAATGACGGCCGTGCCCAAGTCCATGATCTGGATGACGGTGATTATGGGGTTGGTGGTTTTTCTCGGATTCCTCGCCTCGATTGTCCTTGCCATTATCTTCCTGGTGCGTTACAGCGTGGCGGTGCCCGCAGTGGTGCTTGAGAAAATCAGTGCGCGCCAGGCCCTTAAGAGGAGCGTGGCCCTCAGCAAGGGTTTCCTCTGGAAGCTCCTGATTGTGGGTTTCCTGATGGTGATGATCCACATGGTGGTCGTCTCGTTATGCCAGGCGCCCTTCAGCGTGGCGGGAATTCTGATTGCCGTTAAGGGTGGACGGCCCGGCCTCTGGCTGACCATTCCCAGTCTGTTCGTGGGCGGACTCGGCGCAACGGCCACTTCGCCCCTGCTCATGATCAGTTTCGCCATCGCTTACTACGATCTGCGCGTGCGGAAGGAAGGCTTTGACCTGCAACTGATGATGGCTCACCTCGATGAAACAGCCAACACGCCGCTGAGCACGCCGGCCCAGCCCAGCGCCGAAGGGGGCGACCGCCTTGAGGAATCCAGCATTTCTGCCATGGTCCTCCTGACCTTGATTACCGGCGGAATTTACGTCCCTATTTGGTTTCTCATCCGGCGAACGGCCATCAACAGCCTGAGATCATCGGACAAGGTCCAAAGCGCCTGGCTTTGTTTCGCCCTGCTCGGATACGCTCTTACCATCCTCGTGGGACTCGTGAAGAACCTCAATTGGGGTTCATGGGCGAATGTGGGATACCTCCTCACCATCGTTCAACCCCCACTTCTATTGCTCTCGGCGATCATCGTGATTGTGAGTTGCTTCAAGGTTCGCAGCATTTTGCTGGATCACCTGACGCCACGGGAACAAAGCATGTTCTCCGCCGGAGCCCGGCTCCAGCAGGGTGATGAGATCTCGTCATTGGCAACATTTTTCCTTGGAATATTCTACCTTCAGTATAAGATTAATCGCTTGATCGACCGGCTTAATGCCTCCGAAGGCGGTCAGGGGGAGATAAAATCACCGCTGTCGCCTGTGCTGCCTCCCTCCCCGGCCATTTCCTGAACATGCAGCGAATCTGCCTACATTTATTGTTCATCACAGCCCTCGTTCCACGCGTACTGGGCGGGCAAGCGACAAAGACCGGCCCGTCCGCTCCACTCGATTTGCAGGCTTACACTTCCGAGTTGGACCGGTGGTGGGCAGCCGCCGGCCGGTTGCGCGCGAACCCTGAGCAGGCCGCGGAACTCCGCAAGCGGTTGCCCGAGCATTGGTCCGTCGGCGTGCAGGATCAACGCTTCGAGGTTTCCACCGCGTGGCTGGCCGAGGCGCTCGACCGGCTGGCCAAAAACCCCAAGTCCGCCGCTGACATTTCGCAGGAAATCACCCATCGCCTTGAATCCATGCGCCAGGACTCGCAGGCGCTGGCGCAGACTTCCCAACCCGACGTCGGTCGGGCGCGCGGCAAACTGGAAAATATTCTGAAGCAGCGCGAATACCGCTCCATCCACGCCGCTCCCCCCGTGGAATCCCTCTGGGACCAATTCATCGACTGGATTTGGAACTTCGTCACCAGGATTCTCGGTCGCGCCTCCGGCCATCCCCGGCTGAACAAGGTCTTGCTGTGGGGAATTGTGGTGGTGCTGGGCCTGGCCCTCCTTGCCTGGTTGGTCCATCTGCTCTTCAACCTTTCACTCAGCGATTTTTCCCGCCCCCGCGTGCGGATTCCCGGCGATGAACCAGTGGCAGCCGGATCGTGGCTTGAGTTGGCGCAACGTTCCCGCGACGCCGCGGGCCGCGGGGAATTTCGCGAAGCGATTCGGATTCTTTACAACGCCGCGGTGCGGCGAATCGAGGAAGCCGGAACGTGGCGGGCCGACCCGGCGCGGACGCATCGCGAATATTTGCGCCTCCTGCCCGCGGACTCCTCGGACCGCCCGCGCCTGGCCGCCATCACCACCTGCTTTGAGCGCGTCTGGTACGGCCACGCGCCGGCCTCCGCGAATGACTACGACGCAGCATTGGCGCAACTGGAGTCGATGCGATGACGTTGCCCCTCGACTCCGGCGATCGGAAGATTCTCCTGCTTTCCGCCGGCCTGCTTTTCTTTCTCACGGTTGTGGCGTTCCTGGCCCCGGGCCAGAATTCGGACGCATCTCGCGATTTTCCTTCCAGCTACTCTACGGGCAGGGATGGAGCAAAGGCGGCATATACCTTGCTGGGAGAGATGGGCTATCGCCTCGATCGTTGGACTCAGCCTCCCGGCGACCTGCCTGAGGGCGATACTGTCCTGATTATCGCTGGCCCATTGGTTACGGCTTCCGCGGAAGAACAAATGCAACTGACGCAATTCGTCCGGCGCGGTGGGCGCCTGGTTCTCACCGGCTCGCTGAGTGATACATTGATTGGAGCCCAGGGCGTCAAGCCTGCGTCCATCATCCACGATGAGGAGCTGACCTTTGATGCCGAAGGGCCCGCTCCTCTCACCCGTCATGCGCCGGTAATTTCCATGGAGTCCTCCGTCCGATGGGTTCATCTTGGCGCCGGTCAGCGGCGTTACTATGGCGACCGGGATGGCGCCACGGTCGTTCGCATTTCGATGGGCCAGGGAGAGGTGATCTGGTGGGCTGGTAATACTCCCCTCACCAATTTGGGGATTTCCGAGGCCTCAAACCTGGCGTTGTTCTTGAATTCCGTAGGCCCGCCGGGCACTGGCCGCGTCCTTTGGGATGAATACTTTCATGGGGTGCGCCAGGGGCTGTGGCATTACCTTGCGCACAGCCCTGTGCCCTGGGCAACGTTGCAGCTTCTTGTTCTCATGACTTTCATCCTGCTGACCTATGCGCGGCGCAGCGGGCCAATTCGTCCCCTCTCGCGGGAATCGCGCCTCTCCCCGCTGGAATTCGTGGCCACTCTGGGCGTGCTCTATGCGAAATCCGGCGAGCCCGCGGGAGCCTTGGAGATTGCCTTTTCGCATTTTCGATTTCTCCTCAGCCGGCGGTTGGGGGTTTCCCCTGCGGCGGCCACGACGGAGCTGATTCAACGAGTGGAGGAAAGATCGCACGGCTCGATTCCGGAATTTGCCGCCACCATCCGCGAGATTGACGCGGCGCTGAAGCTCCGTAATGTGCCCGAACCCCAGGCCTTGGCTTGGACGCGAGATCTCCACGCCTTCGCCACCCGCCTGGGGTTGGAGCCGGGATTGGGCGACCGGCGTGGGGAAGTTTTCAGTACAGGGTAGTGACAGGTAAGGAAAACGCGTTGACCTTAGCGCCGCTCCCGCCCAGGCGGGTCGGCATGAGCCTGGCTAAGGCCCGGCGCTACGAGGGAATAGAAAGCTCGCGTCTGCACCGCTGCGGCACGGGCTTCCAGCGCGTGGCCACGGCCAGGATGGCCATGCCACAAGGGCAGGTCAAGGAGGCTCGCATGGGCGGGGACGTTCAGAAATTTGTTTCGCACACACGCACCGAAATCAGCAAGGTTATTGTGGGGCAGGAAGACGTCATCAACCAGATGCTCGCCGTTCTGGTTTGCGGCGGCCACGCGCTGCTCGAGGGCGTCCCGGGGATTGCCAAGACTTTGGCCGTGAAGGCCCTGGCAGGCATCTGCGGCCTGGAATTCCAACGCGTCCAATGCACACCGGATTTGATGCCCGCCGATATTTTGGGCGCGAACGTTTTCAACATGGCCACCAGCACATTTACTTTGCGCCGCGGCCCGGTGTTCACCGGCCTGCTGCTGGTCGATGAAGTCAATCGCGTTCCACCTCGAACCCAGTCGGCGCTGCTCGAATCCATGGAGGAGCGGCAGGTAACGCTGGACGGCGCGTCTTATCCGCTTTCGCCTTTCTTCACCGTCTTCGCCACGCAAAACCCCGTGGAGTTCGAAGGCACTTACCCGCTCCCCGAGGCGCAGCTTGACCGATTCCTCTTCAAAATCCGCGTTCCCTATCCGCAGGCGGAAAAGGAAGTGGAAATTCTGGAGCGCTACCAGCGGGGATTTGACCCGCACCGCATCGACGCCCAGGGCCTTGCGCCCATCGAGCCCGGGCTGCTGGCCGCAGCGCGCCGCGAGGTAACGGAATTGAAGGTGGAGCCGGGAATTTTCCGTTACATCGTGGCGGTGGTGCAGAGAACGCGCGACTGGGCGGCGCTCACCCTGGGCGGCAGCCCGCGCGCCACGGTGGCTCTGATGCTCGCCGCCAAAACCCTGGCCGCCATGGAGGGCCGCGACTTTCTGATCCCCGATGACGTCAAGGCCGCTGCGCCACCCGTGCTTCGCCATCGCCTGTTGGTGAAGCCGGAGGCCGACCTGGAAGGCATTTCCAGCGACCAGGTGATTGCAGAGGTTCTGGCCGCGGTCGAGGTCCCCAAATGAATCAGCGGGGCCGGCTCATTCCTGACGCCATCACCGCATCCGCCGCGGGCGCGCGGCGCTGGGCGGCGGCGTTCCAAACCCGATTTCTTCTGGCGCTTCTTCTCGGCCTGGCGTGGATCGGCCCGGCGTGGTGGAATCGCCGCATTCTCTTCGCCCTTCCGATTTGGGACGGCATGGTGATTCTGGCCTGGTTAATTGACCTCGCGCGCCTGCCGCCCCCTGCGGCGCTGAAAGTCACTCGCCGCTGGTCCGAGCCGCCTTCCCTGAATCTTGATTCGCAGGTGGAATTGCAGCTGGAGAACACCGGCGCGCGCGCCTTGGAAATCCACATTGAGGATGACGTTCCCGCTACGATCTGCGGAGAACTGCCCGCATTTACGCTCAGTGTTCCCGCCCATGGAATCGCGCGAGCCGGCTACACGATTCATCCCACGGCGCGAGGCGACTTGCGGCTGGGCCGGACGTTCCTGCGCTACCGCGGCCAGGTCAGATTTGCGGAGCGCTGGGCCGTGGCCGACCTCAGCCAAACTGTCCGGATTTATCCCAACTTGCGCGAACCTGAGCGCTTTACGCTTTATCTGGTGCGCAGCCGTCAAATCGAGCAGGAAAAACGCCTGAAACGCCTGCTGGGCAGAGGGCGCGAGTTTGAGAGCCTGCGCGAATATCGCGAATCGGATGAAATTCGCGACATCTCTTGGCCCGCCACGGCGCGTCACGGAAAGCTGATCAGCAGGGTTTACCAGGTGGAGCGCAGCCAATCGGTTTTCCTGGTGGTGGATGCGGGCCGCCTCATGCGGGCTCGAACCCGCCCGCCGCTGACTCGAACCTTCCCGCCGCTCGATTCCGGAAAACTTGATTCCCGCCGCTTCACGGCAGCCGCGCCCCCGGCAAAGGGCGGAGCCGACTCCGAAACTCCGCCGCTCATGAAGCTGGATTATGCTGTCAACGCTGCGCTCAGCCTCGCGCACGTGGCGCTGCACTCAGGTGACACCACCGGCCTGATTACTTATGGAAGAAAACTCCAGGCGTTTCTTCCCGCCGCGCGCGGCGCATCACACTTGCGCAATATTGTGGAGCAATTGGCGCTGGCAAGCGGAGAATCTTTGGAAGCCAATCACGCTCTGGCTGCGGACAGCCTGATGACCCGCCATCGCCGCCGCAGCCTGGTGGTTTGGATCACCGACCTGGCGGAAACCGCAGCGACTCCGGAGGTGATTGAAGCCGCCTCGCGCCTGCTTCCCCGGCATCTGGTGCTTTTTGCTGTGGTGGGTGAGCCGGAATTGCGCGCGCAGGTGGACCGCCCGCCGGACTCGCCTGCGGGCATGTACCAATACGTGGCGGCGCAGGAGATCATCCAGCGGCGGGAAATCCTGCTGCGGCGCCTGCGCGAACAGGGGGCCCTGGCCATGGAATTTCTACCGGGCCGGTTGTCCTCGTCGATCATCAACCAGTACCTGCGGATTAAGTCCCAGGGTCTGCTCTGACGGAACCTCGCGCTTTTGTTCCCTTCCGCACTGGGTCAGGTAGAGGAACAGCAGTCCGCCCGCCGCCGCCGAACAGGCGAATTTCGCCGCCACGGGAAGATACGACGGAGAAAAGAATCCTTCCAATACGCCCGCGACGAAGAGAATGGGAATGATGCCCAAGGCCAGGCGAACTCCCTGGCCGCCGTAAAACACCAGGGCCTCGCGGCGCGGAAGTTGACCGGGGAAAAGCAAGCCGCGGGCCAGCAGCAGGCCTCCGCCGCCGGCAATGAAGATGGCGGGCAACTCCAAGGCCCCGTGCGGCGCCACGAATGACCAGAGTTGTAGGCTCATACCGGCCTGCCAGCACGCCGCGCCGATCACTCCGATGAGGACACCGTTCAAGACCAGGAAGTAGACCGTTCCGATTCCGCCAATGATGCCCACGGCGAACGTCGTGAATGAAACGCTGAGGTTGTTGGTCATGATGGCGCTCGAGGCCAGGGGCTTCACCGTCAGCACCGAGTGCGTCCACATCTCGCGGCGATCGATGGTGTCGCTCATCTGCGGACCGAGCAGGTAGCGCTGGAACGAAGGGTCGGCGAGGCTGGTGAAGAATCCGGCCAGCCCTCCGGCCAGAAAGATGAGAAACGCCAGCGCCGTGTAATTCCAGGTTCGGCGGAAGACTTGCGGAAACTCGCGGCGGTAGAATCCCAGAATGCCGCTCGGGCGAGCGCCCTGGCCCATGTAAATCAGGTTGTGGGCGCTGGCGAGCAGTTGGTTCAGGAACGCCGCCCAGGGTTGGCTCATGGGATCCTCGCGCACCGAAGCCAAGTCGGCGGCAATCTGGCGGTAGAGTAATCCCAGCTCCTGAAGTTCAGGGTAAGCGAGGGCCCGCACGCCTCGATGGCCGGCTTTGCGGATGATTTCCTCCAGCCGGTCCCAGTACGGCTTGCGTTTTGCCATCCAGCGTGCGCTAATCATGAAGAATCCCGGCAGTTGGCCATCGGTGGGCAGCGGCCACCCTGCAAATTGAGGAAGCAGGACCAGTATTGT
>JASHTZ010000173.1 GCA_030040295.1 Terriglobia bacterium
TACCGGCTGGTGCGAATGAATGATCAGAGCTAGAGAGACTTTACCCAAGGTGCAGCCCCTTCCGGCACGTCAGGGCAAATGCGAACTATTTAGGATAGTCTGGAAACCCTCGTGTTGCCAACGGGAAATGTTCTTATTACTCTCCTGACGGATCTTGTAGCACGGGTGCTCGCACCTACGGCGCCAGGCACAATACAATCAAACAAAATTGGAGGGGTCTGAGATCATCCCTTTCGCGGGTGGGGACACCCCCGCTACAACGCGAGATTGCAGTGACTATATCACTTTACATGCAACCAGTTGGTTGCATATAATTCCCGCCTGTGGACACCAATGCCGTTTTCAAGGCTTTGGCTCATCGCGAACGGCGCAAGCTTTTGGACCGGCTCTTCGCTGAAAACGGGCAGAGCCTGAATAAACTCTGCGCGGGCCTTCATATGACGCGGCAGGCGGTGAGCAAACATTTGCGCATCCTGGAACGGGCCAACCTGGTGGCGACCCTCAAGCGCGGACGCGACAAGGAGCACTACCTCAATCCTGTTCCCATTCACGCCATTGGGGAAAGATGGATCAGCAAATACCAGCCCCGGCACCTGGGGGCGCTTCATGACCTGAAGAATCGACTGGAAGGCAAAGGAGAAAAAAGGCATGAGTAAATTTCTTTACGTCACATACATCCGTACAACTCCCGAAAAACTTTTCGAAGCGCTCATCAAGCCGGAATTTACCCGCCTCTATTGGAGCGAGACCTGGCAGGAATCGACCTGGGAAAAAGGCGCCTCCTGGAAACTCATGATTCCCGGCGGGCGCGTGGGCGACACGGGGGAAGTTCTGGAAATCGACCGTCCCCGCCGTCTGGTGTTAAGATGGCGAAATGAATTCAAGCCGGAGATGCGCGCGGAAGGTTATTCGCGCTGCACGTTTGAATTGGAGCCCATGGGCGATACGGTGAAGCTCACGGTCATTCACGAGTTGGAAGTGCCCGTCCCCGACTCGAAATTCATCGCGGGAGTATCCAACGGCTGGCCCGCCATTCTGGCGAGCCTGAAGAGTCTGCTGGAAACGGGTGATTCCCTCGAGTTCAGCAAGCGCTGGCCCAAGGGGATGTAGATCCCTGGGGGAGTGAGAGGCACTCACCACAGAGCACAAAAAGAGCCATGGAGAAGTCTTTCTCTTTGAGCCTCTGTGGCCTCTGTTGTGAGATTTCCTTGTTGGCTGAAGCTCGGCCGCGCGGGTATCAAGTCATTTCCTTCGGACAAATCCATAATGCTAAAGTTGATTGAAATTACTTCGTTGCAGCTTGCAGCGATGTAGGGCGGAGGAGACATGCTGGATGTTAAAGCGCTGGCAAAGTACTGCAAAGCGGAACTGGGGGGACTGGTGCGGTGCATGCAGCAAGCCGTGGAAATTGAATCGCCGAGCAACAACCCGGAGGCGATTGACCGCATGGCAAATTTTTTCGGTCGTGAATTTCGCAAGCATGGCGCGAACGTGCGCTTGCTGCCGAATCGCAGAGCGGGTTCGGCGCTTGTTGCTCAGTTCTGGGGAAGCGCACGCGGCGCGAAGCCCATTCTGGTGCTTGGCCACCTGGACACAGTATGGGAAATCGGCACGCTCAAAACGATGCCGTTTGAAGTTCGCAGGGGCCGTGCCTATGGGCCGGGAATTTTCGATATGAAGTCCGGAATCGTGTGCGGGCTCTGGGCCGCGCGGGCGCTTGCAGCCTTAGGAATTCCTCCTCCCGGCCCAGTGCGGTTTTTCCTGAACCCGGATGAAGAGGTCTCGAGTTTGGCATTTCGTAAAGAGCTGCTGGCGGAGGCCCGAGGCGCGCGCGCGGTCCTGGTGCTCGAGCCCTCCGCGGCCGGTGGAGCGCTCAAGACGGCGCGCAAAGGCGTGGGCGAATTTCATGTCACGGTTCGTGGCCGCTCGGCGCACGCTGGAATTGATCCCGAGTCGGGCGTGAACGCAATTTCTGAAATGGCCCGCCAGATTCTGCGCATCGAGAAACTGGCCCGCCCGAAGCGCGGGCTGACGGTGAGCGTGAATGTCATTCAAGGCGGCACGCGGGTGAATGTTATCCCCGAGATTGCTGCCGCGCGCGTAGACGTGCGCGTGCCCGCCGCTGCTGACCGCGCAAGGATCGAGAGGCAGATGCGCGCATTGCGGCCAATCCTTCGCGGGGCAAGGCTGGAAATCACTGGTGGGGTCAACCGTCCGCCCCTTGAAAGGAAAATGGCCGGTGCGCTTTTCCGCAAAGCCCGCGAGCTGGCTGGCATGATGTGCCAGGAACTGAAGGAGGCTTCGACGGGTGGGGGGTCGGACGGCAACTTCAGCGCGGCGCTTGGAATTCCTACACTCGACGGCCTGGGCGGAATCGGCGATGGAGCTCACGCACGCCACGAACACGTGGTACTGCGTGAGTTGCCCAAGCGTGTTGCGCTGATTGCCGCATTGATGGCGACAGCATAATGGAAGGAAATCAGGAGACAGGATCGAAGCGATTGCTAATGACTTCTGAATGATGTCCCCTGACCGCTTCTACTATTGCCCATATTTTTTCGCGAGATAATTTCCCACATCCTGTTCCAAGCCGGGATAATCGGACCGGATTTCATCATGGAGGACAGTTCCCATGTCCTCCGATGACATCAATTGCAGCAGCTTAAGGATTTCCCCCATGCCGACGTCGTCGCGCAGATATTCCAGCGCGGCCAGCGACTTAGCATAAACCAGGGGCACTTGGTCCGCGGGCAGGTTCACGAACGGTCCCTCAAGCGAGGAGTAGAGGGGAAGACTACCCGCGGCAATTTCACGGCCCAATCGGCTTCCCAGCGTCGCAGTGCTGGCGCCCTCTTCAAGCTGGGCAAGGCCCTCGTTGAACCACACTGGGCACCTGCCCAGCGTAATCAGGCGGACAAAGGAATGCGTCAGCTCGTGTCGCAGAATTTGCGCCAGCTTCGGAGTCATCTGGGTCAGGCCGGAAACGGGAATGCGGATTTTTCCGTCATTCAGAGCGCCAACCCAGGTAGGCATCCGAGTGATGTCGCGAAAGGCTTGATTGGGATAGAGGATCACGACAATGGGGTCGGAGGGCGTATAGTTCAGGTCCAGCACCAGGTCCTGGAAAGACCCTTCAAGGCTGTTCAGGATTTCTGTGCCCAGCCGGTCATTATGCTGGCCATCGTAGCGTAGCAGGAAATGCTCGCTGCGAATCTCCGAATAAGAACCGGAAACATCACGCTCGCGCTGGGCTTTTGCCACTGCATCACGCAATTGCGGATTGTCCGCAATGGCCAGAGCCTTGTTCCATTGCGCAATGGCCTGGTCAAGGTCTTCCATGCCATAGTAGGCCGAGCCCAGCAGCAGGCGGAAATCAGGCGCCCTGGGAAAGCGATCCGCCTCCGGTAGCAAAAATTCAACCGCTTCGGAGTAATGCTCCTGTTTCCAAAGCAGGTAACCGAGCGCTAGATCCAGAGCCTGGTCGTGGGGCAGATACTTCAGTGCCTCACGGTATGCGGCAATTGCGGCCTCCGGCTGCCCCTTGCTGATCAGAAAAACCGCCGCGCCCTGAAGGCCCTGCTTGAGTTTGTGAAGATTATCAGGAGTGGGATGGGTTGAGGCATCATCCGTCAGGCGCGCGAGATAGGCCTCATCGACGGCATCATTGTGGATGACGGGCGAAGCTGCGTCCAATGTCGAATCCACGGGGGGCGTGAGGGGCAGGGGAATATCGCGATTGAGCCGGGGAGTTGCCGGCGTGGCGGCGGGAGCATCTGATTTCACTACATGGTCGACACTGGACTTGGAAACCGCGAATTCACCGCCGCCGGATTCAAGAAAAATTTGCTTTTCGTCTTCTTTGATAACCTGGGCATGGATCTTATTTCCATTTTTTAGATAAATGACATCGGCAGCTATCAGAGAAGGGAACAAAAGAACGCCGAACCACATACTGAGCTTCCATACAGCAAATCTGCGGCGGGCGAAGCGTCTTCGAATTGCGCGATTTTCAGCCATTCTGCTGGCATCATACAACACCGCCGCGAGCGCCGTCGAGTTGAGGGCGAGTTGGTTCAGAGTTACATTAGGGCGGGGACGGGTAAAGGGAAAGACATGGCATCCAAGAATATTTTGGCCGGGCGGGCTCGCCGGGTGGCTCGCACTCTCGCGTTAATTGCGTGGGCGTTGCTTGCCGGCGCGACTACTCCAAGGTTGAGCCAGGGTCAACAATCTCCCGATCCACTCGAAGTGCTCAAGCAGTTGAATGCCACCACCTTTGATGCGTCGCAAATCCTTGTAATCCGCAATGCCCATTTGACCCGCTCGCGAATGAGCCTGTATCTGAACCGTGGTTTCATTGCCTTCCTCAAGCCGGTGATGGGCCAAATCACCGGGGCGGTGTTCTGGGGAGAGGGTGAAGTCCTGATGATTCCACCCAACCGCGCCGAGAAGCGGAACCTTGCGCAGTTCACGCACGCCCCGATTCTGGAAGAGGAGATCGATTCCGCATACCTTCGTTTTACAGACCAGACCGCGCGGGAATTGCAAGCGGCCTCCCACAAGCCCGACCCCGACGATGTCGAACAACCCGACCCCTTCGCCGGCCAATGGCTGGCGGTGACGGAGCCGCCGAATTTGCAGACTTCCGTGCGAATCTTGAAGGACCTGATCGGTGACCGCAGCCGGCCGTATTTTTTCGCCCGCGTAAAGGGGGAAAGCCTCGGGGTGTTCGACATTGTGGACGATGAACGGCAGACGGAACCTTTTTCGATCAACGCGACGCGCAAGGTGGGTTCACGGGTCTTCGACGATGTTTGGTGTTCGTTCCCGACGGAAGATTCGCAGGAAGGCGCGCCCTCACCGTCGCCGAATGGGCCAACGGCGCTGGCATATACACTCGACGTCCGCATTCGGCCCGATCACAGTCTGGAAGGCACAGCGGAGATTCAACTCGAGTCGCGATCGGCGGAGGACCGCGTTATCACCTTTGCTCTCTCTCGCTGGCTCGATGTGACCGATGTCGAGGACGAAAACGGGGTGTCCATTCCGGTGATTGGCGGTGAACCGCCCTCCGGAACTCGGGGCGAGCCCCGCGCTTACGATCACGTTGATGTGGTCCTTCCTCATCCCTACCCTTCTGGCCGGCGGTTTCGCCTGGTCTGGCACTATCACGGCGACGTTATCGTTGACGAAGGAAACGGGGTGCTCTACGTTGGTGCGCGGGGAAGCTGGTATCCGCACATCAACTTCGGCCTTCCCGGTCAGTACAGCCTCACCTTTCATTATCCGCGGAAGCTGGTGCTGGTGGCCACCGGCGATCGCCTCGAGGAAAAGAGCTCCGAAGAATGGGCGGAAAGCCGGTGGAGATCCGACGGCATCTTCCGCGTCTCCGGCTTCAATCTGGGGCCTTACACTTCGGTGGAGCGGCACGCGGGTAAGACCGATGTGGTGGTCTACGCCACGCGGGAGACGGAAAGCTCGCTGACCAAGCGCCCGGAACCTGTGGAATCGGCGCCAGTGATTAATCAAGGAGGGCGATTGAAGGTGGTCCCTCCGTCGACTTCGAATCCTCCGCCCCCTGCCCCATCGGAGTCGCTGGGACGCGTCGCGGACATCGCTGCGCACGCCGTGCAGTATTATTCCAGCCTGTTCGGACCCTACCCCTATCCGCGCCTTACCATTTCGCAAGCTCCAGGGGACTTTGGCCAAGGGTGGCCGGAGCTCGTGTATCTGCCCACGCTGTCATTTCTGCCCATGAGCGAACGCTGGGAGTTGGGTGTAACGAAGGGTGGTGTGGACCCGTTGGGGCCGCTCGTAATCGCTCATGAAATTGCTCACCAGTGGTGGGGAAATCTGCTGGGCTGGCGCACTTACCACGACCAGTGGCTTTCCGAAGGGCTCGCGAGTTATGCCGCAGCGTTATTCATGGCGCAGGGCAGCGACGGCCAACGCCACTTTGACAATATCATGCATCTTTACAAGCAGGACCTGCTTGCCAAAACCAGCGAAGGCGCATCGGTAGAATCGGGAGGCCCCATCTGGCTTGGATATCGACTCTCCAGCTCGCTGGATCCGGAGGGATACACGAACATCATCTACAAGAAGTCCTGCTGGGTTCTTCACATGCTGCGGCAATTGATGACTGACCCCGGGTCCGGTTCGGACGATCGCTTCTTTCACATGCTGCGCGACTTCATCAGTCATTACGAAGGCCAGACCGTCTCTACTGACGATTTCATTCAACTCGCTGAAAAGTACATGACTCCGCAGAGCGACCTGGACCACAACCACCGGCTGGCCTGGTTCTTCAACGAGTGGGTCTATGACACGGGAATCCCCGTCTACAACCTTAAGAGCGACGTTCGGACCCTGGCAAACGGCAGGTACCTCGTGCAAGGGAACATTGAGCAGAGCGGTGTTCCGGAGGAATTTGAGATGCCGGTGCGTGTAATGGCGGTTGATCCCGGGGAGAAGCGCGTCACGCTGGGGCAGGTGGTGGTCAGTTCCGATAGAGGCAGTTTCAAATTCACGGCGCCACGCAAACCCCTGCGCGTAATGATTGATGAAGAGAGTTTGCTCGCCGTGGTGCACTAAGGGAGACGAAGACAGGTCAGCGGAAGCGCCCGCCCGGCGCGGCTCGGGACCGCACTATCCCGGCGGCCATTGAAACGCTCGCCCACCCAGCACGTGAATGTGCAAATGGAACACCGATTGCCCGGCTCCGGCGCCGTTATTGATCACGGTGCGATAGCCTTTGGGCTCCAACCCTTGTTCACGCGCCAATCGCGCCGCCAACAGGTGGAGATGGCCGAGCAGCGCCTCGTCTTCGGCGCGGCCGTCCGCCAGCGAGGTGATGTGCTTGCGCGGCATCACCAGCAGATGCACTGGCGCTTGCGGGTGGATGTCCTGAATCGCCACGGCGCGTTCATCCTCGTGAACGATTTGAGCGGGAATTTTTCGATCGATGATCCGGCAAAAGAGGCAATCCATCATCAGTTCATCCTCACGACAAAGGTTTGCGAAGCCAGGTTCGCGCTGCGAATCCTTCCCGCCAATTCCTGCGCTGCGGCTTCGGAACTTTCATGGCCAACGCGCACGCGGTAGAACACGCCGGCACCACCATCGTAACTCTGGATGACCACCGGGCCGTAGGTTGATTCAATCAGAGCCTTCAAACGGGCGGCGTTGGCGGGATCACGAAAGGCGCCAACTTGTACGGCGAAAACGGCTGGTTCGGAGGACTCGCCAAGTCCCAGGATTTCAAGCCTGACCCTTGCCAGGCCGGGCATGCCCATCACCTGCGCGGCTGCTTTGGAGAGATCAATGATGCGGCCCTCCACGAACGGCCCGCGGTCATTGATCCGCACGGTCACGTCTCGGCCGTTATCAAGGTCGTGGACTCGCACTTGCGTTCCAAAGGGCAAGGTTCGGTGCGCCGCGGTCATCTTGTACATGTCGTAGATCTCGCCGCTCGCCGTGCGCCGTCCGTTATAGGGAATTCCGTACCAGGAAGCGATGCCTTGTTCTCCCTGAACGATGGGCGCGGCTGAGGTTCCCGGAGCGCCCGTCGCAGGCGGGGTCACACCGGGCGCCGGCGGCGGAATTCCCTGTGAGGTTGGAGGCGCCGTCTCGTGGCGGTGCCGGCATCCGGCAGCAGACAAAAGCAGGGCCATCGCCACACCCGCTCGAGCGGCGAGCGATAGCATTCTTTGGTGCGGCGTTTCCGTCAGGGAACTCAGCACGAGGTCAGTGTTGCGCCTTTTCCAGGCGTTCAGCCAGTTTCGTCAGGCGGTCCGCGGCTTTGCGCAAATATTCCGCCATCTCCTGGCGGGTCCGGGGACGGACGTTTTCGTCAAAGCTCTTCCGCAACTTGTCGAGTTCGCGATCGAGAGCGCGTCCAGCGTCTTCGAATTTCATGACCCAGCCCCACTCCAATGCAATTATTCTAACCAAGCAGCGCACGCGCGACAAATGAAATTCCAGCAGACTCGATACGTCGGATATAATTTAAAATTACGCTCGTAGAAAAAGGCTTGGGAATGTCCCTACCTCCAAAACTGTGGTTCCAATGGCAGCGGCTCAAGAAAATATTCTCTTCGTCCTTTGGAACTCAGGAGAACGCGCCCGCCAGTTCAGTTCGCATGTGCCCGCACTGCCGCGCCCTGATCGATCGTGATGCCAAGATGTGTCCACTTTGCGGCGAGCCGACTGGCCCGGTGCGCGCCCGCGGCGGCGGTGGCACGCCCGGCCGCGTGATGGGCGTCATTCCCATCCCCACCACCGCCAGCTCCGTGATGGTCGCCATCAACCTCGCGCTCTATGCCGTCGAGTGGTACATGACGCAGAATGCCGGGGGAGGATCCGCAATGGGAGGAATCAGCAGTCAAGTCCTCCTGCGGCTCGGCGCCAAGGCTCCCTACATTCTGACCGGCCAATGGTGGAGGCTGGTGACGGCAATGTTTCTGCACGTCGGGTTGATCCACATTGGATTGAACATGTGGTGTCTGGTGGATTTGGGCCCGGAAGTTGAATCTCTCTTTAACGCCGCCAAATTCACGTTCCTCTATTTGGTGACGGGCATCGTGGGATTCCTGTTGAGTCTTTGGTGGTCCCCATTCGGGTTGTCGGCCGGAGCGTCCGGCGCCATCATGGGACTTATCGGAATCTTGATTGGAGCGAGCTTTCATCACGGCCACCTGGGAAAAGAATATCGCAGCCAGCTCTGGCGCTGGGTCATCTACATTGCGATCTTTGGCCTCTTCTTCAGCGTGGATAACGCCGCGCACCTTGGGGGCCTGGTGAGCGGCTTCATCCTCGGTTATCTTGTTCCGGAGGGCGAGCCCGCAACCCGCCCCAGTGAAAACCTTTGGAATACCCTCGCCCTGCTTTCCGTGCTGGTGATTGCGGGATCTTTCGCGCTCATGGCCTTGCAGATCGGATGATCCTCTTCTTGAGCTGCCGGACGTGCAGGCTCAGGAATGCGCGGTTTGAGCCGCGGCAATGAAGGGCAAAGCGGCCACTTCCGCCGCGCCGCCTTGAGCAAAGCTTAATCGAGTGGCGGGCTCGGCGAATTCGCGGCGAATATACGCCATGGCAATCTGCTTTCCGAGCGTGGGCGACAAGCACGAGCTGGTTACCTCCGCCACTTCTCTTCCCTCAACCACAGCCTTTTCGCCGGGCTCGAGCGATTGACCATTCGTCACAATCAGACCCATCAACTTCCAATTCACATGGCCACGGCTGCGCGCGCGTTCGACAATCTCCTGGCCGATGTAGCATCCTTTGTTGAAGCTGATCGCGTTCCACAGGCTGGCTTCAAGCGGAATGACGTCTTCGCCCAGCTCCGAGCCGTAACGCGGAATGCCCGCTTCGATGCGCAGCGTTTCAAGCGCCTCGCTGCCACAGGCGAGCATGTCGTAAGTCGGCGACTGCCCGCAGGCCGCGCCCCAAACCGGCTCCATGCCGGCGGCGTTCATCCACAATTCGTAACCCTCTTCGCCCGTGCTGGAAGCGCGCACCACGCGGATGGGGAAGCCCGCGTAATTCGACGCAAAGTGGTCGAATTCCTGCATCGCCGGGAGGTCAATGTGCAGCGTTTTTTCCAGCAGTCCGCGCGCGCGCGCACCCTGGAAGGCGATGGCAAAAACATCGAGCGGCTCAAGCTCCACCTGATCAGCAATGATGTACTTGCGAAAAGCCTGAATGGCCTTGTCGCGCAGGTCCGCGTCGGTGTCGGCAATGAAACTGTCTTCCGCGCAGTACAATCGCAGGTCCACCACGATGTGTCCCTGCGCGTTGAGCAGCGTGGCGTAAGTTCCCTGGCCGGGCGTGAGTTTCTTGACGTCGTTTGAAACCAGCCGCTGGAGCAGCTTCGCGTGATCGCGGCCCTTCAGCCGGAACTTGGTGCGAAAGGAAAAATCAAACAGCCCGGAGGCTGTGCGCACTGCACGGTTCTCCGCCGCAGCGCCGGTGAAGCACGCCGGAACCGTGGCGCCGTGATACTCACTGAGCGCGGCGCCCTGCGAAACGTGATAGTCGTTGAGCGGAGAAGCCATCATAGGTGAATTCCGTAGCGGCGGTCTATCGACCGTCGCGGGGCCTGCGGTGGCAAACCCTTACAATGCGACGCTCGTAGAGCGCCGCTACAGGTCCCATCGGTGATTGCGAGGGGCGGCTGAATCTCAAAAAAATCCCAACTGAAGCTTTGCGGCTTCGGACATCATGTTCTTGTCCCAGGGCGGTTCCCACACCACTTCCACCTTGCAGTTTTTCACTCCGGGAATGACCATGATTTTGTCTTCCACTTCACCGGGAAGCGTGCCGGCGGCGGGACAGCCCGGCGCGGTGAGTGTCATCTTGACGTAAACATCGCCGCTCGGCTCCACGTTGACCTTGTAGATCAAGCCGAGATCGTAGATGTTCACGGGAATTTCCGGGTCGTAGCAGGTGCGGATTTTCTCGACTACCTTGTCTTGCAACGCCACAACCTCGGAGACGTTCATCGGAGTCGCGGGAGCCGGCGAAGCGGCTGGCGGTGAATTGGGTTCAGGCATAATCCTTACCTCAAAAGAAATTGGAAACTCGAAACTAGAAATTGGAAACTGGCACGCCATTCCTAGTTTCCAGTTTCTGGTTTCTAATTTCTGTTGTCACTCCGTGCTGGCCACGGCCGCGCTTTTTTCAAGCGCGCTGCGCAGCGTGTGCCAGGCAAGTGATGCGCACTTGACGCGCACGGGAAATTCCGAGACGCCGGCGAAAACCGCCAGTTTGCCGAGCGGCGGGCCGCCGGCCGAATCCACCGGCTTGCCCGTGACCAGCTTGTGAAATGCTTCGAACAACGCCTGCGCCTCTTCGCGCGTCTTGCCCTTCAGCGTCTCCGTAAGAATTGATGCGGACGCGGTAGAGATGGCGCAACCCGACCCCTGAAAGCTGATGTCTTCAATGCGGTCCCCGGACATGTGCAGATAAATCGTCACCTTGTCGCCACAAAGCGGGTTGAAGCCGTTGGCGTGACGGTCCGCATTCTCAATGGCGTGAAAATTCCGCGGCCGCTTGCTGTGGTCGAGAATGACTTCCTGGTAGAGCGAACTTAGATCAGACATGGTCTCCTGCGATTCTTCGCTACGCAAACATTCTCTTCACGTGCTCCAACCCCGCTGCGAGAGCGTTGATTTCCTGCTTGGTGTTGTAGAACGCCAGCGAAGCGCGAACCGTGGCGGGAATGCCAAAGCGTTCCATCACCGGCTGAGCGCAGTGGTGGCCGGTGCGCACGGCGATTCCTTCCTGGTCGAGCACGGTGCCCACATCGTGCGGGTGGATTCCATCCATTACAAAGGAGAGCACGCCGGCCTTCTCCCGCGCCGTGCCGATCAGCCGCACGCCGGGAATCTGCCCGATGGCTTCCGTAGCGTAGGCCAGCAGGGCGTGCTCGTAAGAAGCAACATTCTCCATTCCCACGCCCGTCAGGTAATCGATGGCGGCGCCCAGGCCGATGGTCGCGGCGATGTTGGGCGTTCCCGCTTCAAACTTGTGGGGAATGTGGTTGTAAGTGGTCTTCTCAAAGGTCACGTTGAGAATCATGTCGCCTCCCCCCTGATAAGGCGGCATGGATTCCAGCAGATGCGCCTTGCCATATAGCACGCCGATGCCCGTGGGTCCGAACATCTTGTGGCCGGAAATCGCATAAAAATCCGCATCGAGGGCGCGCACGTCAACCTTCAGATGCGGAACCGCCTGGGCGCCGTCAATCAGCACGGGAATTTTGCGTGCGTGCGCCATGGCGACGATCTGCTTCACCGGATTGATGGTGCCGAGGGCGTTGGAAACGTGGGCCACCGCCACGATTTTTGTGCGGTCGCTCAGAAGCTTTTCGAATTCGCCCAAAATCAATTCGCCGCGGTCGTTGATGGGTCCCACGCGCAGGCGCGCGCCTTTTTCTTCGCAAAGAATCTGCCAAGGCACGATGTTCGAGTGGTGCTCGAGCGCGGTGATCAGAACTTCATCGCCCGCGCCCACGTGCTGGCGGCCGTAAGTCTGCGCCACCAGGTTCATTCCTTCCGTCGAGCCGCGCACGAAAACAATTTCCCGCGACTCGGCGGCGTTGATGAACTTCTGCACATTCGCGCGCGCATCCTCATAAGCCTGCGTGGAGCGCTCGCTGAGCAGGTAGACGCCGCGATGGATGTTGGAGCAATCCTGCAGGTAGTAGCGCAGCAAGGCGTCAATCACCACCTGGGGCTTTTGGCTGGTCGCGGCGTTATCGAGATAAACGAGCGGCTTGCCGTGCATCTTCTGCTTGAGGATGGGGAAGTCCTCGCGAATGTGCCGCACGTCAAACAATCGCGGATGCGCCTCCGCGATTGCCGGATTTACGATCTCTCGTGTTGTTGCCATAAGACCTCCCACCCTTTACATCGTAGGGGCAACCACGAGGGTTGCCCCTACAAAAAGCGTCAATTCCTCGCCAGCCTTGCAAACAATCGCTCCGCCAGCTTCTCGCGCAAGGGCTTAAACTTGATTCGCTCCATCACATCGTTGGCGAATGCGTAGGTGAGGAGCTTCTTCGCCTCCGCCGCGCCAATTCCGCGCGAGCGAAGATAGAAAACGGCTTCGGGATCGATTTGCCCCACCGTGGCCCCGTGCGTGCACTTCACATCGTCGGCGAAAATCTCAAGTTGCGGCTTGGTGTTGATGATCGCGTCCTCGGAAAGCAGCAGATTCTTGTTGCTCTGCTTGGAATCGGTTTTCTGCGCGTCGGGCCGGACGATGATCTTGCCGTTGAAAACTCCCTGTGAATGGCCCTCCAGCACCCCCTTGTAGAGTTCGCGGCTGGCGCAGTGGGCCTTGGCATGATCGATGGTGGTGTGATTATCCACGTGCTGCCGCCCGGTGATGACGTAGAGGCCGTGGAGGAGTGATTCCGCGCCTTCTCCGCCCAGCACGGT
>JASHTZ010000174.1 GCA_030040295.1 Terriglobia bacterium
CCGGTTTCCCTGAAGATAAGGGCGCAAAATTCTACCTCATCCAGCATTATGAAACGTGGAGCGGTCCCAAGGACCGCGTGGACGCCACCTGGCGCGCACCCTTGTACAAGGTGGTTATATCCCGATGGCTCTACGAAATCGGACGAGAGCTGGGTTGCGAAAACTTGGATTACATCTCCAACGGTATTGACCATAAGAAGTACCGGCTCCTCGATTCCATTCCAAATCGCCCCAAGAGAGTTGTGATGCTATTTCGGACGGGAGATTGGAAAGGTTGCCCTGACGGCTTGCAAACTCTGCGGATCGTCAAGAGCATGTACCCAGCGCTACGGGCCGTGCTCTTTGGCACTCCGCAACGGTCGAAATCCATCCCGGACTGGGTCGATTACCTCCGGGATCCTCCCCAGGCAGAAATCGTCGACCGAATCTACAATGGGTGCAGTATCTTTCTTTGTCCGAGCTGGGCGGAGGGCTTCGCCCTTCCACCCGCCGAGGCCATGGCCTGTGGGTGTGCGGTGGTTTCCACCGATTGTGGTGGGGTACGCGATTTCCTTGAGCACGAGGTGACCGCGCTCCTTTCGCCCCCCCGCGACCCCGAAGCTCTTGCGCAAAATGTGCTTCGCCTGCTGCAAGATGACGAACTGAGGCAGAGGTTAGCCAGAGCGGGCCAGGAACGCATTCAGGGATTTACTTGGGAGCGAAGTACGGATCGGCTCCTCGACTCGATTCGAGGTTCAATGGGAAGATCACATGCCGAGTAAGGGAGCCGACGCCGCCTCTAACTACGATGTCGCGGTTGCGTACCGGATCTATCCCAAAGTTTCCAAGCCGGCCCAGAGCTTGCCATTTGGTGATGATAAGCTTCGACAGGCAGAAATTTGCCTCCGCTCATTTCGCGAATCCCTTGGGCCGCTCCGGGCAAAGGTTTGGGCCATTCTGGATGGATGTCCAGAAAAGTATCGGGAGCCTTTCAGTAGACACTTCGCGCCTGAAGATCTGGTTTTCGTGGAACTCGATGGGGTCGGTAACAGAGCCACGTACGCGAAGCAGATCGATATTCTTCTCCTGCAGGGCGATGCGGAGTTGGTGTACCTTGCCGAGGACGACTACCTCTACCTGCCAAGCCAGTTCCCACTGATGCTGAAATTCCTGCGTGACCGGCGAGACGTGGATTTTGTGACGCCGTACGACCATCCGGATTGCTATGACCTGGATTTGCATCATGAGCCCAAGTGGGTGACGGTCTTCGAAGGACACCACTGGCGCACGGCAGCCTCAACCTGTCTGACCTTCCTCACGCGAAAGAGCACGCTCGCCAAGTACGAGGGCACGTTAAGGACCTATTCCCATGGAAACCACGATTGTGCGATGTGGCTGGGCCTTACGAAAAGGCGGGTGTTTAACCCCCTCACGGCGCTCCGATTTTTTGCCAAAGGCGAATTCTACTGGAAAATCATGATGAAGGCGTGGCTTCACGGCTGGCGGCAGCTCGTCTTTGGAGACGCGGTCAAATTGTGGGTGCCCATGCCGGGCGTTGCGACGCACTTGTGCGCGGGACTTTTCTCGCCGGGCATTGATTGGCTCGGCCTCATGCGGGAGGAAGCGGAGCGCGGAGAAACGTCTGAGGTCTCGGCCAAGAGGCGGGCATCAGCGTGGTGACACGGTCCTTCGAGTCAGTAGGGACGAGCCTTCCGGGTACCAAGGCGGGTGTGGTCGTCCTGCTTTTGAACTGGAACAATTGGAAGGACACCAATGAGTGCCTGGCCTCGCTGCAAGGCCTGGCTTACGATGATTGGCAGGTATTAGTTCTCGACAATGGCTCAACAGACGATTCGGTGGCGCGCATTCGGGAGAGGTTCCCGGAAGTGGAAATCATGGAGCTTGGAACAAACCTGGGATTTGCCACTGGAAACAACGCAGGGATTCGCCGAGCGCTGCAGCGTGGCGCCATGTACGTGTGGTTGTTGAACAATGACACCACGGTCGACCCGAAGGCTTTGCGTTCCATGGTCGAGAAGGCGGAGGCCGACTCGAAGATCGGTGCGGTAGGCTCTGCCATTTACTATACGGCTGAGCCCGAGCGTGTGCAGACTTGGGGCGGCGGCTATGTGGACTTTTGGCTTGGGCGGCATCGGCATTTTCTCAGACCCGTGGCGGATGAAAAGATCCAATATCTCACAGGCGCAAGCCTGCTCTTGCGGCGGGCGGCCCTGGAATCTGCCGGCTTGCTGGACGAAGGATTCTTTCTGTATTGGGAAGATGCAGATATTTGCTTTCGCATACGGCAGAGTGGCTGGCGACTTGCCGTGGCAGAGGGTTCCAAGGTCTGGCACAAAGAACACGGCACGGCTGCCAAGAACAGGTTCATCTTGGAGGCTGCCTACAATAGGTCCGCTGTGCGCTTCTTTCAACGAAACTCTCCTGCGCCATCAATTTCGATTTGGGTAGGCGCCGTTCTTCGAATCGCGAGGAGCATGCTTGCCGGGGATTGGACGAGAGTGCGAGCGACATGGGCCGGCGTGAAGAGCTAATCCTGAGAGGACACCCTTTGGTTCTCCTAAGGCACGGGGCGTTTGTGCCTTCTGCGCACACGAGACATGAATTGGGTTCCTAGCAAGAGACTCTCCTAAGATGGTCAAGAACGCTCAGAATTGCCCCTTTCCTAGCCCGCACGTTCCATTGTCTGGTGCTCCGCTCGAAGCGCTCACAGGGCAGAAGACTGCGCTGGCCTTGGGCGCGCTAGGAGCTGGGCTCACGGCACTGCTCATCTCCGCTCACTCGATCATTGGGCTTGTAGGGGCAGTGCTGGTCCTTGTGTTATCGGCGGTGGAAAGTGAACCGTTCCTGCTGTTCGTTACTTTCCT
>JASHTZ010000175.1 GCA_030040295.1 Terriglobia bacterium
TGTCGCCCTCCAGGCCGCTGGAATTGTTCCCGCCGTCCAGGTAATACGTGTTCTGGTCGCTGGTGGCGCCGGCAATCTGGCCGCTCGTGACGTTGCCCTCCGCGCCATTGAATTTCGGCGCGGCGGTGGGAACGAAGTAGAGGATGGACGCGGCGTCGCGGTCAATAGAAGGAAGCTGCAGCAGGCTGCTGCCCCCCACGCTGGTGCTCATGGTGGAGTTGAGCGTTTGCAGTTCCGCCCCCGGAGCGGACGTCACTTCCACCGTCTGCGTGGCGGCGCCCACTTCCAGGGTGATGGGAACATTGATCTCGCCGTCGGTCATGAGTTCCTGGTTCGCCACTACCACCTTGCGGAAGCCCTTCATCGTTACTTCAATGTCGTAATTCCCGGGCTTGACGCTGCTGAAAGTGAAGCGGCCCACATCGTTGGTGATTTGGCCCTGGAAGGAACTCGTGGCCCGATCGGTGAGTTTTACTTGCGCCCCCGCGACGACGGCTCCAGACGCGTCCGACACCGTTCCCAGAATCGTTCCCGTTCCGGTGACCTGTCCGAAGGTTGGGGCCGGTGCAATCAATGCTGCCGCCAACATAAAAAACAACCCAGACGCACAAAGTTTTTTCAAGGCGACCCTCCTAGTTAGGTTGTTCGGATTCGTGACTTCGTGTGAGTTCAGGCACGATTCAAGCCCTCATCCACACGCCAACGCCCCTTCAACTCGGGAAGAGTTGACCGCGTCATACTGCCTTATCGGTAGGCCGCCAAAAGGAAACTTTAACTATCACGCCGAATCTTGCATCATCGAGCGAAATAGTATTAATGCTGATAATCCAAAATGTCTCAAGTATTAAATTTCGACTACTTATGAATAACTACCTTTTAGTATACTCAACTAGCTACCTGGGGTTTTTCGCTCTCGAATCGCTATTAATAGTTCCACTCGGCGCTCTGCCGCCGAACATCCTCTTCCGAGCAAGCATAGAGCCAAAACTTGATGCCAGTAAATTATTGATTCTAAACGTTTGAATGTGCGAGCCCAGTGTGCAAATTCATAGGAATATGAAAATCCATATGGAAATTTCTAAATTTCTTGTTTCTATATGCAACCTCGGCAATTGCAGATGCTCAACCGGAAAGGCACTTCAAGACAAAGCTTCCGGCTACTTCGCGGGCTTGAGCGTCCAGGCTTGCAGTTTAGCGAGCGACATGAGCTTGGGTGCGTGGAATCCCCGCGGGAAGATGACCCAGTTCCAGATTTCGGGCGAGTCATCCGCCACGTAATCTGCGGCGGCGAGTCGAGCGGGAGGGAAAGTAACGGAATCGGGCAGCGCGGCGTTCTGCATCAGGGTTTGCACGGCCTGGGCAATTCCCACGAGGTAGCTTTCGGGAGGAACGCTCTGGCTGCCCAGCAGAATCGCGCTGGGGATTTGCCCGGTCTTGTCCAATTCATCTTGAACGTCGAGCACAGCCTTGCTGACCTGGGGCCACGGAGCCACCAGCTTTGCCGTGAGGGGCGGGGTGGGCGTGGCAGGGCCGTAAGGAGTCCACTCGAGCAGCAGCGGCTCCGCCGACCGCCGCTGGACAAACCCTGCGATGAACTTATTTAGAATGTAAAGGACTTCGCTCGCGCTGAGATTGAAACTATCGCCCGTCTGAAAAGTCACCTGCGGGTCTACTTGAGCGGCGATGGCCGCCACTTCCTGCGTGGAGAAAATGTGATTCTGGGCGCGGTCGCGAAACCTTTGCGCGGCGGTGGAAGGCGTGAGAAATTGCACGCGCGGGAACGACTTCAGGAAATGGACGAGATCTTCAAAGTATTGGAAAGCGCGCTCGGACTCCTCCGGCGACCTGAGCGGCGGAGTCTTCCACTGGTCGGGCGGAGGATTGGCTCCGTCGCTGAAGTTCACGGCATCCCAGAATTGCTGTTCCACAAATTCGCAGGGATGGAAATAGATGCTCAGCAGTCCACCGGCTTTGCGCGAAGTCATGGTGAGGTAAGTATCCTGAAACCAGACCTTCACCATGTCCAGGTTGGACCAATTCGCGTCGGGCCGGAACTGCGCTGTGCCGCGGATATTGAAAACGTTGAGCAGGCGGCCGTACCAGAAGGGCGCGCCGCGCAGGCCCACCTGCATCCCGTCGTCCAGATACACGTGCACGCCCCATTGATCGAGCGCCGGAAAGGCCTGCGGGGCCCAGGACGCGCCCGGCTGTCCATACGACGTGGGAGTTTTCCGGAAAATGCGGACCACGTCGTCGAAGCCCGGGCGTTCGCGGCGATTGAACTCCGCGGCGCCGGCGTCCCAATCCAGGTTGGCTTCGTATTCGGCCACGGTGGGATGCTGGCTATGGGTATTCGAGTGGTAGCCGATTTCGTGTTGTGCCAAAGCCGTGATCACGTCCTGGCGCCCGCGCTGCGCGAGGACGCGCGCCTTCTCGCCCACGATCTTGAATGTCGCCGGCACGCCTTCCTGCGTCAGGAACACGGCGAGGCGTTTCGCGGCGTCGTCGCTCTGAGGCAGGATGTAGTCCTCCGTGTCAAACCAGAGCACAACGTAGACCGGACCTTGGATAGGAGTCTCGGATTCCGGGCGCTCCACGCCCCGGCCGCCAATGCGCGGAATGTGAATCGGCGGCGGTTGCGGAACCTGCCCGGGAGCCTGGCCAGGCGACTGGGCGGGTATCCGAGCTGCGATGCCGAGCAGAGTCGCGGCCGCACACGCTGCCGCCACGACGCTTGTTCTTCGGTTGGCGAAATTCATCATCACAAATTATACCTGCAGGCCAGGCACAATTCTCAATTCCAGCAGATTCATCTTATCGCATTGCCGGATGCGCGTTCACCGCGCGAGGTGAGTTCTGTAGCGGCGGTCCATCGACCGACGACGCTCATAGAGCGCCACTACAACGCGTATTGTCTTGCGACGTTGCCGAAGTCCTGAAATCTCTACTCGGACACCATCACCGCGCAAGATCGATGCTCTGCAACATCCGGTCGAATGTGGGAGCGTAGAATTTAAACGTTCCTGCGGGGGCAATAAAGATGAAGGCCAGCACCGTATCGCGCCGGCGGACGGTTACCAAATGATCCGTTTCTCTCTGCCCTTGCAAGGGAGAATCGTTTTGCAGCAGCGTGCTGACGGCGGGATTCCCGTGCAGGTTCATGCCGGTTTGCTGCAAGACATGCAATTGGGGATTCGACTGGCGCATGGACTCCAGAAGTTCCTGGGTCGCGTCAATCAACCCCCAATTCTTTCCCTGCTCAGGCTCATAGAGACTCACCGACATGCCGTAGGCCTGCGCGGTTTCGCCCTCGGAGCCCGTCACCATGCCGCCCGGGGGGAACAACGCGACGTTGTCCTCGCCGCGCTGCGCCTGCCAGTTGTCGGGGTACTCGAGCGTGAAGATTTTTCCGTCAAAGCGCGCCAGGTTTTCAGAGGGCGGAGGGGGCGGGCGGTTCCCCGCGTCAACTTTGGGCGTGCCCTTTCGCTCCGGCGGGGGCGTGAGCGAGGCCAGGGTCTGCTTGATACCCTCAAACTCCGCATCGTCTATCGCGCGGGTGCGCGGCGGACCCAATTGCGCGATCTCCTGATCAACATCCTGAACGCGGTTTTCGGGATTGGGGTGGTCGGAGAAGAATTGCAGAGTGCGCTGCGGATATTTCCTGGCGATGATCTGGAAAAACTGCGCCATGGCGTGGGGATCGTATCCCGCCTGGTAAAGAATGTAGGCGCCCACCTCATCCGCCTGGGTTTCGGCCGAGCGCGAATTCTTGAGCAGCAGCGAATCCACGCCCAGCCCCAGGCCGAGTTGCGCCAGCTGACTCGCGATGTTGCCCCGCTGGCCCAAAATGCTGTCAATGATCACCAGGCCGCCCTGCGCCAGGAGCGTTTGCGAGGCGATGTGCGTGCCGTGGCGCATCACCACGTGGCCGGATTCGTGAGCGATCACGCCGGCAAGCTGTGCTTCATTCTCAGCAGCGTCAAAGACCCCGCGGTTCACGTAAATGTACCCCCCGGGAAGCGCGAAGGCGTTGATCTCCGGACTGTTCACGATGCGGAACTTCCAGGCATACTCCGGCTGATTGTCAGGAGCAAACGCCACCAGCCTTTTTCCCAGCTCGTTGAGGTAATTCAGGGCCGCGGCGTCATCGAGCAGGGGCAGTTGCTTGTTCACCTGTGCGGAGTATTCCTGGCCGAGCTCCGCATCTTCGCGGGGGGAGTAGAAGTTGTAACCGGGCTTCAGGTCGGGCTTGTTATCCGCCCCGGCAGCAAGCGGCAGGAGCAAGAACGCGACAAATATCGCGGCAAAAGTTTTTCCCGGAGCGTTCCGTCCTGTGCCCAAGTTCATGTTTGCCGGAAAGACTCGCGAGGATGGCCTTGTAAGCCACTCAGCAACCACAATCGGTTGGTCTCACTGCCGCACATTAAGAACAGAGAAGACATTTCGGTACTCCGCCCTCAGCCAGGCAGTCATTTCTTCCTTCGATGTTTTCCAAAGGCCACTTTCTCGGCACGGCCTTGCGAAAAACCTCCGGGCAGCGGCGGTCACTCGCCAACCTGCCGCGCGTCCTCTGCCCTATCCACGCTAACACCAAAGATCATCAACTCGATCTTGCCAGATCGCTTATTTTCGCACGTGTGAACTCATCAATCGAAGCTTCCGCTTACGCCCTGGAAACCCCGGGCAGCCTGCCGCAGCACCCACTTCACTACGCGCACGTCGTTATAACAGTAACCGAGATTGTGGTTCAGAGTCGAGAAGCAGTGCGTCTGGCACTCTTCCTTCATGGTGCCGAGTTGTTTCACCTCAAACTTGTGGTCTCCAATCACGCCCCAATCATACTTGGCCGAGTACATGGGGAAGCAGGGCGCGAGAGACCCATCCACACGGATGATGACGTTGTTCTGCCCCGCGCGGCAGTTCCACGGCTCAACTTTTCCGCGCATGAAGTCGCGCATGTCGTACAGCCGCTTGACGGAATTTACCATTTTGTAGCCCGAGCGGTTTTTTTCGACCAGCCACTCCACCAGCTCGTCCACACGCGGCCAGTCGTCCTGGCGAATGAACGTGTCGTTCTCGTCGTAGTGTTTGAAGTGCTCCTGCTCGAGCATGGGCGATTCATTGATGTGGTAGTCGGTGGCGATGCCGTTTTCGTGGGCAATTTCGGTGAGCTGCTTCACATCCTCAATATTGTTCCGGCAGATGTTGATGTTGAAGAACACCGAATAGCCGTAGCGGTATTGGCGCTGAATGAGGTAATCGAAATACTTGCGCACCGGAGCCAGGGCCTTGGGCAGGCCGGGCTTTTCGTCAACGGCATCGACCGCAAAGTTGAAGATCGCCACGCCGGCGTCGGCAACACGGTCAATGACCTCCGGCCGCAGCAGGCGCGCGTTGGTGGGCAGATAAACCCAAAAGCCCTTTTTGGCAGCGTAATACACGACTTTGTGGACGAACTGGGGCCGCAGCAACGGCTCGCCACCCATCAGCGCCAGGACGCGGCAAGTAGTCGAGTGCAGCCAGTCAATCGAGCGCCTGGCCGTGTCTTCGCTCATGCCCTTCACCGTGTTGTCAAACGCCCAGCAGTAGTGGCAGTCGAGATTGCACTTCCATTCGGTGAACAGATAGGCGATGACGGGATGAAAGTCGCCCGGCAGCACGCGCGACTTAAGGTAGGGAAACAGCCAGCCGGTCATGGCGCGATAAACCAGCGGCGCAGTCCAACGGCGCCGGTAGGGATTCTCGGGATGCTCACGCGGATTCCAGTCGGCCGGATGCGTCCGCTCCAGCAACTCCGGGTGCTGGGGAAATACCGGCTCCGGCAACACCTGCACTTCACCAGCCGGCTTCGGCGGAGGAAGAAAAATCCCCGGCTGGGAAGGTTTGGTCAGCAAATCATGGAGGTTAACATCGAGGCGAAAACTGGGAGGATTGGAACTGGGTCCTTGAATGGATGGTGATTGGGCCATATCAACTCCTAATAAGTCATCTGCGGTAATACGCACTTCCTGTGTTGCCCCACCCTTTCTCGAGAGGTAAACCGCGGTGATCCGCCCGGACTAACCCGGGGGTTCTCGAACCCCTGCGGCCCTACCCTCTCACATCAAACGAAACACTTTCCGCTTTTGAAAAGGCCAAAGAACCAGACTTCTTGTCGGTCTGGTTAATCCCGCGAACTGCGGCGCACGCACCCCCAAGCTGAGAGCCCGCAGCGCGGGGCGACAGTCGATTTCAACGAAACCGGCGGCCTCCAGAAATGAGATGCAGAATGGGACCTTGGGGTTCGGTGGGGAGAAACTTTTTCGGATGCCGCGTGGATCGTGTCACACCGACAAGATGTCCGCGTCCTGCTTGCGTTGCGGTTGTGGGTGCAGTGACAAAAATGGACCCAGGCTACCTCTCGAAAGCACTGAACACTTGCGCGCCACGATAGACGGCGCGGTCTCCCAGGCGTTCTTCGATACGCAGCAGGCGATTGTATTTCGCTAGGCGCTCCGAGCGGGTAATGGCGCCCACTTTCAATTGCCCCGCGCGCGCGCCCACCGCGAGGTCGCTCATGGAATCGTCTTCGGTCTCGCCGGAGCGCGCGCTGACCACCGTGCGGTAACCGGACCGCTGCGCGAGCCGGATGACTTCCAGTGTTTCGCTCAGCGTGCCGATTTGGTTCATCTTCACCAGCACGGCGTTGGCGATTCCATCGCGAATTCCCTCCGCCAGCCTGCGGAGATTGGTGACGAACACGTCGTCGCCAATCAATTGGCAGCGCTTGCTCAGACGCCCGGTCAGCAACTTCCAACCTTCGTAATCGTCCTCCGCTACGCCGTCTTCGATGGAAAGTATTGGATAACGCTCCGCCCAGCCTGCCAGCCGCTCCACCAGGTCGGCCGAACTCCATTCTTCGCGCTCGGTTGAAAGTTGATATCGCCCATTGCGATAAAAATGGCTGGCGGCGACGTCCACGGCAATCGCGGCGTCTTTGCCGGGCGCGAATCCGGCTCGCTCGAACGCTTCCACCATCACTTCGAATCCCGCTTCGTTCGATTTCAGGCGCGGAGCGTAGCCGCCCTCGTCCGCCACACCCGCGGAATATGCCCCGCGCGCCTTCAACACGTCCTTCATGGCGCGGTAAATCAGCACCACGTCGTGCAGCGCCTCCGAAAACCGCTCGGCGCGCAGCGGAATGGCTTGGAAATCCTGGAAGTCGATGTTCCCGCCGCCGTGCAGCCCGCCGCTCGCGATGTTCACCATGGGCACGGGGAGATCCACCGCTTCTTCGCCGCCCAGGTAGCGAAAGAGCGGCACGCCCGCCGACGCGGCTGCCGCGCGCGCCGCGGCCAGCGATACCCCCAGAAGAGCGTTGGCGCCCAGGCGGCTCTTATTTTCGGTGCCATCCAGCTCGCAGAGCCGCGCGTCAAGCGCCTCCTGCTCATTCGCATCCATTCCGCGCACGGCCGGAGCAATTACCTGCTCGACGTTCTCGATGGCCTTCAAAACCCCGCGCCCGTGATAGCGCTTCGGGTCGCCGTCGCGCAACTCGAGCGCCTCCGCCTTGCCCGTCGAAGCGCCGGAAGGAACAATGCCTCTCCCGCGAGCGCCGTCGTCGAGAATGACGTCAACCTCAACCGTCGGATTGCCCCGGGAGTCGAGGATCTCTCTTGCGCGGAGGTTAGCTATGCTTGCCATGGAGCTAGAAACCTAAAAGAAGATTTAAGAGATAAGATGTAAGAGGTAAAAGGGGCATTCGTCAAGACTCACGCTGCTTCGCGGCGTTTCTTTTGGCTTTTACGATGATCGCCGTCAACACAGCGTAAATCTCTTCTGTCTCTTGCCGGATGGCGGACAGACGTTGCGATGGAACGACCTTCGACTCGGCCATCAGTCGCAACCAGTAGAAGCATTCTCGCACTTCCTTCTGTGCGATTCCAAATTTATGAATAAAGTCGGCGCGACTCTCGCCGCCGTGGGCTTCTTCGACGTTCGCGCCAACGGAAACCGCCGCCCGAAGGAATTGTTTGGCGATGATCTTACCGGCCCCATCCCGGCTGCGTTGTACAAATCGATAGACTTCGACGGCACGGATTGCATAGCTGACCGTCCGCTCCCGAATATTGGGATTCACTCGATCCGGCTGCGGTGTCGTACTCTCCCGGCTAACCATCGTACTTCCCCATCTACCATTTTTGAAATTTACATCTTACCTCTTACCTTTTACATTTTCCTTCTACGTCGTGATTTCCC
>JASHTZ010000176.1 GCA_030040295.1 Terriglobia bacterium
CTTTCCGCCACCATGTCGCAATACCTGATCGACCAGATCAAGCTGACCCCGAACATTCACGTCGAAACGCACGCTGAAGTAACCGAGGCTTTTGGAGACCAGCATCTTGAATCTCTCTCCATTCGATGCGCAGACACCGGGCAGGTGGAAAAGGTGCCCGCCAATCTCCTGGCGATCTTCATCGGCGCGGAACCCAAGACAGAGTGGCTGGAGGGCGTGGTGCTGCGCGACCAACACGGATTCATTTACACCGGAACTCACCTGCTGCGCGAGGGCAAACGCCCCGAAGGATGGCCGCTCGAACGCGATCCCTTCTGGACGGAAACCAGCGTGCCGGGAATTTTCGCGGCGGGCGACGTGCGGCATGGTTCGGTGAAGAGAGTTGCATCCAGCGTGGGTGAAGGTTCCATTGCCGTGCAGTTTGTACATCAATACCTCAGCGAGGTGTGATTTGGCGGAAAAACCTGCCAGCCAGTCCGCACCGGGTTTGGCCGATGAATTGGCCCGGATTCAAGTCTTCGCCGACTTGCCCCGGGAAAATCTTGCGTGGCTGGCGGGGAAATTTGAGGTTGTTCAACTGGAGGAAGGCGAAATCTTTGGGCGGCCCGGTGACCCGATTGATCACCTCCATGTCATTCTCGAAGGCGAGCTTCGATATCAGCGAGGAACCGAGGCGGACTCACCTACCTTTATGGTCTTTGCGGGCCAGGTTACCGGGCTTCTGCCGTTCTCGCGCCTGACCCATTTCAACGGGACGGGCCGCGCCGTCCGCCGATCGCGCATTGCGCGTCTGCACCGGACATTTTTCCCCGAGATGTTGGAGCGCATGCCTTTGCTGGGCCAGCGGCTGGTGGCGATTATGTCCGACCGCATCCGCGAGACCACCCGAATCGAAACCCAGCGTGACAAGTTGATGGCGCTGGGTAAACTCTCGGCGGGTTTGGCGCATGAGTTGAATAATCCCGCCGCTGCTGCCCAGCGCGCCAGCGTCAGCCTACGCGAAACCCTGGAAATAGTTCGCAATGCCAGTATTCGCCTTGCCCTTCATGCTCTTTCCAAGGATCAGACGGAAACCATCATTCGATTCGAGCGCGAGGCCGGCAAGTATGATCCCCCCGTTCCTGCCGACCCGCTCGCTCAAAGCGACCGCGAGGAGCGCATCACTGCATGGATTGAAGCTCGCCACGTGCCGGACGCCTGGAAGGTTGCTCCCACGCTTGCTGATGCCGGTGTTGACACCGCCCAGTTGGAAGATTTGGCTGCTAAAGTCGGACAGGAAATCCTGGCCGACGTGCTGGTTCGCATCACCTCACTCCTCAATATCGCGAGGCTGATCACGGAGATTGAAATCAGCACGAAGCGCATCTCCCAACTGGTCCAGGCGATCAAGGAATATTCATACATGGATCAGACCGCCATGCAGGAGGTTGATCTTCACAAAGGGCTCGAGAATACTCTAACCATTCTCAACCACCGGCTGAAGAACGGGGTCACCGTGGTCCGCGAATACGACAGCAACCTGCCGCATATTTGCGCCTTCGGCGGCGAGCTGAACCAGATTTGGACGAATCTGATTTCCAACGCCATCGAGGCTATGCAGGGAAAGGGTGAGTTGCGCGTACACACCGCCCATGACCTTGACCGGGTTCTGGTGGAAATTGGTGACAATGGGCCGGGAATTCCGCCGGACGTTCTGCCGCGTATTTTTGAACCATTCTTTACCACCAAAGGTGTGGGCGAAGGGACAGGACTGGGATTGGATACCGCTTGCCGCATCATTCGCAACCATCACGGCGAGATCAAGGTCTCCTCGCAGCCCGGTGATACGCGGTTTCAGGTTTATTTGCCGGTAAATCAGCCCAAAGCCCAGGCATCTTGAGCGGCAAGGAGCAACTCCATGGAAAACGGATGCCCACATCTCGATCAGGTGCTCAACCCCGAGCCTAAGACCAATGGTTGCGAGGAATGCCTGAAAATGGGCGACTCCTGGGTCCATCTGCGCCTTTGTGAAATCTGCGGCCACGTGGGGTGCTGCGATTCCTCAAAAAACAAACATGCCACGAAGCACTTTCACAAAACCAAGCACCCGATCGTGCGCTCGCTCGAGCCCGGCGAGGATTGGGGATGGTGCTACATCGACGAATTGGTGATTGAGCCCTTCCCGGAATGAGTGAATTTCCATGCCTGCGCCTCAACTTCAAGAAGACACTCGCTCCCGGATTTTGAACCGGGTTGCGGAATCTCGCGCCATCACCGACGATTTATTTCGAATCGTCCGCCCGGAGGCGCTCTATTCACGCCCCATTCCGGAGCGCCACCGAATTGTGTTTTACATCGGCCACCTGGAAGCCTTTGACTGGAACCTGATCGGAAATCACGCGCTGAGCCGCGGACCGGTCCACAAGGAATTCGATCGGCTGTTTGCCTTCGGAATCGACCCCGTGGGGGGAGGACTTCCCACGGATCAGTCCGCGGATTGGCCTCGCCTCGATGCGATTCAGGCCTATGTCAATCGCGTCCGCCAGCAACTCGACGACATTCTGCGAGACCAGTTTTCAAACCCGGAAAGTCAATGGCTTTATCCGCGTGAAACCGTCCTGAACGTGGCGATCGAGCATCGTCTGATGCACGCGGAGACGCTCGCTTATATGTTCCACCAGTTGCCGGTCGAAACGAAGGCCCCGCCGCGGGATTACCTTACCCTCGATACGGTTTCGGCCGGTCCGGAGCTTCACCCCAGGATGGTGGACATTCCGGCTGGGCGCGCAACGCTCGGTATTCCGCAGGACGGCAAGTCGTTTGGCTGGGATAACGAATTCAAATCTCACAAGTTTGAAGTGCCGGCCTTTGCCGTCGACGCGAATAAGGTTACCAACGGGGAGTTTCTCAAATTCCTCCTTGCCGGCGGATATGACGACCGAAGCCTATGGAACGCATCGGACTGGGAGTGGATCAAGGACCAGAACATCCGCCAACCAAGCTTTTGGCTCAAGCATGGAAGTGCGTGGTTTTATCGGGCCATGTTTGAGGAAATTCCTCTCCCGATGGATTGGCCGGTTTACGTCAGCCATGCCGAAGCCTCGGCTTATGCCCGTTTTGTGGGCAAGACTCTGCCCTCCGAAAGTCAATTCCATCGCGCAGCATACGGAACGCTGGGCGATGCAGAACGGGAATATCCCTGGGGAGACGCATCGCCAAACGCCGCGCTTGGAAATTTCGGCTTGCGTCGTTGGGACCCGGCACCGGCGGGAACCTATCCTGCCGGACGCAGCACTTTTGGCATTGAAGACGCTGTCGGAAACGGCTGGGAGTGGACGGCCACAGAGTTTGCGCCTTTCCCGGGCTTTGAGGCTTTCCCCTTTTATCGGGGATACTCCGCCGATTTCTTTGATGGAAAGCACTTTGTGATGAAGGGGGCGTCGCCGCGCACGGCCGAGTGTTTGCTGCGCCGCTCGTTCCGCAACTGGTTCCAGCCGCATTATCCGTTTGTTTATGCGTCCTTCCGGTGCGTAAAGAGCTGAGGCGGACAATGATGCTGATCCATGATGCCGTTGCAGATCGTGCGAGATCTTTCGCCAATGATGTCCGTGAAGGACTTGGCCGGGCCGGGCAGAAGAATTTGCCTTCAAAGTACCTGTACGACGAAGTAGGATCTGCGCTTTTTGAAGTAATCACACTGCTCCCCGAGTACGGTCTGACGAGGGCAGAGGAGCGGATTCTTCACCAGCACTCAGGCGCTCTGGCGGAGTGTCTGGCGGAACATTCGATGATTATTGAGCTCGGCAGCGGCAACGGGCGCAAAACGCACAAGCTTCTGGAAGCAATTGCTCACCATCAGTCCACCACTTACTGTCCAATTGAGATTTCTCCAGCAGCCCTGAAAAGTTGTGCGGGAGAATTCGACGATCTGCCCGGCGTCAGCGTTCTGGGCTTCGAAGCTGAGTATCTGGATGGCCTGGCGCGCGCGGTGGTCCGGCGAAAGCCACACGAAAAGGTAGTGGTCCTCTTCCTGGGAAGTTCAATCGGCAACTTCGATCGCGAGCTTGGGGAAGGATTTCTGCGGGGAATTCGCAAGGCGCTTCAGCCGGGCGACGCATTGCTGCTGGGAACGGACCTGGAAAA
>JASHTZ010000177.1 GCA_030040295.1 Terriglobia bacterium
GCCCCACAGTGGCGACTGGTCAAACGGCACGTACATCATGGGTCCGGGCGCGCGGCTGAGCGCGGCGTCGCGCACATCTCCCACTACTCCAACGATCTCGCGCCGAACGTTCCCTTCCGGCGGGAACCCGAACACGAGCTGCTGCCCCACGGGATCCTGACGGGGGAAGTAAATGCGCGCCAGTTCCTGGCTGATAATCGCCACGCGAGGCGCGGACATGGCATCCTGCTCGGTGAACGCCCGCCCGCGCAGCAACGGAATGCCCACCACATGGAAGTAATTCGGACTAATGGCCTCGTAATCCGCCTTAACGCTCCTTCCCTGCGGAACAAGCGGGCCGTTGACGATCGAGAACGGCAGGCTCACGAATTGATCCGCCAGCGGAGCCGGAATGGCGATAGCCGTATCCTGCAAGTCGGGCTGGGCCTGGATGCGCGGCAGCAGGTCGTCTGAAAATGCCGTCCACTGTTGCGGCGTCTTATATTGAAACTGCGGCAGCGATACTTCCGCCTTGAGAACCTTCCGCGTTTCAAACCCCGGATTCACCGAAAGCAGCGCGGCAAAGCTGCGGATGAGAAGCCCGGCTCCTACCAGGAGCACCATGGCCAGGGCGATTTCTCCGGTGGCCAAAAGGTTGCGCGCCCGCTGGCGCATTTTCCCTTCGCCTGCGCGGCCGCCACTTTCCTGAAGCGTTGCGTAAAGCCGGGGATTAGCGGCGAATAGAGCGGGCGCCACTCCAAACAGCAGGCTGGCGGCAAACGCAAGCCCCAGGGCGAACGCCAGCACCGAGCCATCCACCCGAATTGACTCCGCACGGGGCAAGCTGGACGGCAGCAGTCCGCTCAATCCCCGAACGCCCCCATACGCCAGTGCGACGCCCAATGCGGCGCCCACGAGACCGAGCACTGCGCTCTCCGTCAGCAACTGGCGCACGATTCGGTTGCGGCCCGCGCCCAGAGCCGCTCTCAGCGCGAACTCCTTGGAGCGCGACGTTGCCCGCGCGAGCAGCAGGTTGGCCACGTTAGCGCAGGCGATCAAGAGCACCAGGCCGACGGCGGCCAGGAGGACGAGCAGCGGAGTTGAAGCACCCTCGGTCATGGCCTCGCGCAGGGTTGCCAAACGAATCACCCACCCCGGGTCACCCGGGCGAAACACCTTCCACAGCCGGCTGCCCACTGCTTCCATGTCTGCGCGGCCTTGCTCGATGGAGTCTTCCGGCTTCAGTCGCGCCAGAGCAGTAAAAAAGTGGACGGTGGGGCGCTTGGCCATTGCGCCGGAAAGCGGATCTTGAACAATCGGGACCCACACCTGCCGGCTTGGCCCTTCATCAATGAACGAAAATCGGAAGCCGGCGGGCATGATTCCCACGACCGTGAACGGTCGCTTATCCATCTCGATGCTGCTTCCGATCAGGCCGGGATCGGCGCCGAAGCGGCCGCGCCACAACTCCTCACTGATCACTGCCACCGGCTCGCTGCCCGGCACGTCGTCCTGGGGAAGAAATCCTCGGCCGGCCGCGGGCAGCACTCCCAGAACCGTGAAGAAGTCCGCCGTCACGTCTCCCACCCGCACCACCATAGGGTCGCCGCGTCCTGTGAGGGTGAGTTCGTGCGCTGTAACTGCGGCCATTCCGCTGAAGACGTGATTCTGCTTTTTCCATTCCTGGAATTCCAGGTAGGTGCAGCCGTCGGCTGAGATGCCTGCGCGGTCATTGGCCTCAAACACTCTTACCAGTTGGCCGGAGCGGGGGAAGGGGAGCGGCTTCAGGAGCACGGCATACACCGCGCTGAAAATGGCGGCATTGGCGCCGATGCCGAGCGCCAGCGTGGTGACTGCAACCGCCGTAAACAACCGGCTGCGCCCCAATTGTCGAAAGCCGCAGCGCAAATCCTGGCCAAGAGTTTCGATCATGGGAAGTCCCCACTGCTCGCGAACGGACTGCTTTGCCTGCTCGACGCCACCGAAGCTGCGCAGCGCCGCGTAGCGGGCTTCCTGCGGCGTCATGCCCCGCCGGATATTCTCCTTGGTGAGCATCTCGAGGTGCGCGCGCACTTCATCGTCAAGCTCCTTGTGTACGCGGCGTTTGCGGAACAAGCCCGCCACGCGGGAAAACGCGGATCGCAGCCAAGTCATTGTGCCTCGCTCCAACCGCCCGCCGCGCTGGTCATCCCTCTGCTCCCTCCAGCACGCGCCCAATCACTCCGGCCATAAGCTGCCAGCTTTCGGTTTCGCGGGCGAGCTGCCGCCTGCCGGACTTGGTGAGCGAGTAATAACGCGCGCGCCGGTGGTTGTCCGACGTCCCCCAATGGGAACTGATCCAGCCGCGCTGCTCGAGCCGCAGCAGCGCAGGGTAGAGCGTGCCTTGATTGAGATGCAGCAGGTCACGCGAGACCTGCTCGATCCTTCGCGCGATGCCGTAACCGTGCAGCGGACCGAGCGTCTCGAGGGTTTTCAGAACCAGCAGGTCGAGCGTGCCGCGCAGAATGTCTTCCTTTTCCCGGGGCATCAAGGGTCCTCCTATTGGGTTTCAACAGGAGAATACAGGAGCTTCTGTAGGAAGTCAACAGGGGGATGCGATCTGCGCTCGGCTGTAGCGCAGCTGTCCCCAGCCGCGCTGAATTTCCTTTTTCGGGTGTCGATGCGAGGGAGGGGCGTGGGTGAGGGCACCCGCGTTACAGTTGCAGCGCCCTACTGCTCGCTGACCGGGGTGGTCTTGGCGACCTCGCCCGGCGGCGTACAGGGCGGGCCGGCCAGATTCTTCTTGTAATCCTCGTATCCCTTGAGCAGGGCATTCACCAGCATTGAGCCCAGTTGGGCCGCTCCCGTGTAGGAGGGGTGGGTAAAGTCACCGGTTACCAGGCGCGGCTGATCGTCGTACCAGCGCGCCATGGTTCCCATTCCACCCATGGCGGCGAAGGTGTTGAAGAAGGCCACGTTTTCAGCGCGCGCCACGGTTTCCTGCGCGGCAACGAGAATGGGAATGCTGGGGATGGTCACGATATCGCCGTCATCATCTCGCGCGCCGCGGTCCATGGGGGACATGATCATGATCGACACATCGGGAAGGGCCTTCCTGATGCGATTGATGATTAATGAGTAGCCGTGAATATATTCCGTGTAAGGGAGATACCCATAATTGCTTTCATTGGTTCCGAAGTTGAGAATAACCAGATCGGGCTTACGATTTTGCAAGTCCTCGATCCAGGTATCCTCGTGAAAGAAAGTCAGGTGATGGACCGTGCCGCCGAGCATTCCCAGCGTGTCGTAAACCACCCCGGGATCATCCCGCTCGAGCGCGACGCCGTAGAGGGTGACGGGAGCGTCGCCCTTGGGAGTGATCGTGAGCGTGTGGCCGCCGTCCTTTACGTTGATCGACACCATGGCCGAGCTTCGAGTTTCTGCCTGGGTGACAAACTCGCGAGCGGGTTCCTTGTCGACATACACGTTGAAGGTACCGCCACGAGGTTGAGCGAGATAGAAGATGTCAAACCGGCTGACCGCTGAGCCTTCACCCTTGGCCGTGGTGCGGATGCGTGAATAATCTGCCGGCGAGTTGGCCGTAAAGCTTGCACCGCCGAGGCCAAATGACCCGCCGCCTCCACCGGGCAGCACCGGCGAGCTCACTTTCCATCCTTTGCCCTCCATGCGGATGCCCTCGTGGTAATAGAAATCCCAGGGCTTGGCAATGAAGATCCACCCATGTCCTGCGTCGCCAAATTTGTTTTGCAGAAGCGTGCGCGCGGCGCCGGAAATCAAGTCGCCGCTGATGGGCGAATCGCCAAAATGGCAAATGCGCGTGATGGCCTCGGGCTGCTTTTCCTCCGTGCGAGCGAGCGCCTCGTAGAAATGACTCATCGCGCAGCCAAAATCCTGAATGGAGACGTCATCAGCAGGCTCCTGAAGGATTTCCTTAACCTTATCCTGAACGGGCCAGTTCTTCCCCACGTAATCGCCCGTCAGGAGCGAGGGCGGGGGCGGTTCAACCTCGGCGGAAGCGGCAGTCGGCAAAGCCGCCGTCGGCGCCACAGCAATGGAGATCTCCTTGCGCGGTCTTAGAAAGACCCTGTCAAGAGCTCCATGCGCCCAGCCGGCAAAAGGGGCCGACAGCCGTCGAAAATTCACGATCTGAAAGTGTTCCATGGACGGGAGGATGTAGGGGAACACCGCAAGGAGGCCGAAAACGAAAATTGTGAACCAGATCTTCGAGAGCTTCATTCGCAATACTCAAAACTTGAAGTAGATAAATTGCGTAACCGCGGCGCGACTGGTCCAGGCGACCAGAAAGGCGACGCCGGAAAGTGCCACGGCCTGCGCAGTGGCCGGCCAAAGCGCAAAACGATTCTCCGTCCAGCGGTTCCAATTTTCCGGCCACCACTGTGCCAGAAGCGCCAGACCAATCAGCACGGGAATGGGCCAGGGAATATTCACCAGGTCCGTGCTCCACCGCGTCAGTCCGATAAAAATCTCTCTGACCTGCTGCAAGGAATCGCAGCGGAAGAAGATCCACGTGAGGCAGACGAAATGAAAAGTCACCAGCACTCCGGCGACACGAGCCAGGAGGCGTTTGGGGCTCTGCCTGCCGCGCCTCGGCCAAATCGCTTCCGCACCGTGGTTGACCGCTAGCCCGAAGCCGTGCAGCAATCCCCAAAACAGGAACGTCCAGGAGGCGCCGTGCCAGATTCCGCCCAGCGCGAAGGTGACCAGGGTATTCCAATAGAGCCGCCACTTGGCGCGCCGCGCGGAAGGAAGGGCGAAGAAGATGTAATCACGCAGCCAAGTAGAATAAGAGATGTGCCAGCGCCGCCAAAATTCAACCATCGATTCAGACCGGTACGGCGAGTTGAAATTGTCGGGCAAGGTGAAGCCCAGAAGCTGCGCCACGCCGATGGCGATGTCACTGTAGCCGGAGAAATCGCAGTAGATCTGCACGGCGAAAGCATAAATCGCAATCAGAATTTCCAGCGAAGAGTACATGCGGGGGAGCTCAAAGGCGCGATCCACGAGATTCACGGCCAAGTAATCCGCGAAAATCAGCTTCTTGATAAAGCCGCGCGCAATCATCATCAGCGCCCGGCTGCCCTGGTAATCCGTCAACCGGCTTGCCGGCTGTTGCAATTGCGTCAGGAGGACGCGCGCGCGGGTGATGGGTCCGGCGAGCAAGGTGGGAAAGAAGGAGACGAAAGCGAAATATTCCAGAAAACCTCTGGCCGGTTTCTGTTCGCCGCGGTAGACATCAATGACGTAGCTCATGGACTGGAACGTGTAAAAGGAAATTCCCACCATGAAGACCACGCGGAAGGGTGCGGGCGGAATCGTGCGCCCGAAAGCGCTGAAAAAATGCGCGGCATTTTCATGCAGGAAGTTGAAATACTTGAAGACCGCGAGGATGAAGAGATTCAAAGTGATGTCGGTGGTGATGAAAAGGCCGCGCAGCCGCTTGTCTTGCGTACGGACCAGCAGCCACGCAGTGTTGTAATCCAAAAGTGCGGTCACGGTGATGGGAAGGCAATACCAGGGGTTCCAGGTGGAATAGAAGAAAAGGGAAAGCGCCACAAGCACGAAAGGACGAAGGGAATCGAATCGCGACGCGCAACGATAGAGAAGACAGGAAATCAGCGTAAAAATGAGAAACGCCGGTTCGACGAGAGCCATGGGCCTTTGCCTGCTTAGGAATCAAGCTAATTTACACTATTCGGGTGATTCCGACTTGCGAAAGTTATCGTATGCGGACATCAGTTGATCGTAAAGCATGCCTGCCAGTTTCGCATATCCCTGGGCGCTGAAATGGACGTAATCCGTTCGCCCCAATCCGGCCCGCACCCAGCGAGACATGGAGCTCGGTCCGCCCATGGCAGCTTGCTGGTCCCAATAGGCGCAGCCCGCCCGCAGAGCGGCTCTTCGCAGGGCGGGCTGAAGTTCCGCCTGTTCGGCCTGCAGCGAGATTCGGCGGAGCCTTCGCGGGTTGCCGCGGTCAGTAGGCCCGGTAACCAGGATGGAAGCGCCACCGGCATCAGCTTTGAGCTTGCTCAGAATTTGAAACGCGCCCTCTTCATATCCGCCGGCTGTGAAGCCGGACATCCCGATGTCATTCGTGCCATAGGAAACGATAATTAAAGCCGGATGGGCTTGCTGAAGCAGTGCCCGGCGCAATTCGGGCAGGGGCTTCTCCAAGTCCGAGAGGTGCGCACCATTCACTCCATCGGTGTCGTAGACAATGCCCTTGGAGCCGCTGAAGAGCTCCACGCCAAGAAGACGGGCCATGCTGGCGCAACTGCTGCGGATGGAAATCCTGTGGGGGCCGGCGACGAGCGGCATGGAATTTGCAATCTCAAGAAGATCCAGGGGTGAACCGGCCGGCCAGGGTTTCCAGGGCGGCACGAAGGGCGTGGGCTTTCGGCGCCTTCTCTTCTGCGTGGTTGAAACAGGCGGCGCCGGGGGATCGGCCAGCTCAGCCAGATCGGCCAGGTCCGTCCACTCCCTTGGGCCGCCGCCGGGGGAATCGCCGCTTGGCTCGGATGGCTGCGTGGCCGGCGTAGAGGGGGCGGGAATTACCGCTTCTGCATTTGAAGTGAGGTCGTGATAATCCGCGCCATCCACCTGAACGCTCAGGCAGTCGCTGCCGGGACTGGTGGCGGCGAAAACCTGAAACTGCGAATAAGTGGCCAGCGCGGAGGCGGGATTGGCCTCGCGAAAACTCTCGATACTCATGCCGCCCAGGCCTACCACGCCGTCCGCCTCGCCGGAACGGAGACCGTCGGTTCGCCAATACTGCCCATCGAGAGATTGTGCCTGGGCGTAATGAATTGTCGACCATGGCCTGCCGGGCAGAACGAACCCCGGCCCACCGTCTCCGAACCGGGCCTGAAGTTTCTGCCTGACGACTCCCGCCCAGTAGTCCGAGGCCACGTGAGAATCCCCAAAGTGAATGATGCGCACCACCTGCGGCCGCGGGGATTTTGTGGTGGAGGATCCAACGGCCTCAAGCGCCTTGAAGAATGCGCCCAGCGGGTTCCCCTCGCCGGTTTCGATGGGCACGGGTTTGGGAGGAGTCAAGGGAACAGGTTTCGGCGGTGGAACTCTTCGCCGAGTTGGCTTGGAGTTGCTGGTCTGCGACGGAGTCGAAGACTGCGGAAGCGACGTCAGATTCTTTAGGTTGGAAAGTGCAACCGTCGCAGGAATCCTTGAGGAAGGTGTCTGGTCGTCGCACCGCATGCGGGGCAAGGGAATGAAACTTGTGGCGATGAAGAAAGCGGCAGTGAGCCCCGTTAACGATTGGCGTCGCCACAATCGTCGCTTGACTACCATTGGGCGGCGCTGTCGCAAGGGCTGGATTTCCCGCGCATGATACAAGCTGCTTCCTCGGCGCTGACTAGCTTGCCGTGGCCCGAATCTATCGTGGAAAGGTCATTGGTCACCACAATCTGGCCATCGGGCGTAAGGAAATAATAGACCTGCGAGGGCGATGTGGATGGGTCCTGGAGATTTTCACCCTGAGAACCTGACGAACGGGTTGCGTTGAGGCTTAATGCGGGGTAGAGCGGGGGAAGAAGCTCGCCCAGGCGGTCCTTGCCGCCCCAGGAAGCGGGCGTGATGGAGCCATCGGCTTCCGTTCCCGCATCATACAACTTCATAATACCTCCAACGATATAACGCCCCAATAAGTTATATCCTTCATTGGTAAAGTGGGTCATGTCCGGGCGCGCGAGTGGAGGGATTTCACTGGCCCAGCGCTCAGCGCTTCCTGCGCCGCCCATCGCCGTGTGCAGGTCGAAGACAATGGCGCCCTCTCTTTCCGCCACATTTCGCTGCACGGCGATGACCTGCTGCAAGATTTGCTGAAAGTGTTGCGTCTGGCTCGGGCGGGAATCGCCGCGGTCCGGCGGTGTAAGCAGGATAACCAGCGCTGCGGGAGCGGCGCGGTGGAGGCGTGAAATAATGGCGGCAAGTGCCGCATCGTATGCGTTCTCGTCAAGAAACGATCCGCTGGTTTCATTCGTCCCGTAGCCAAGAATGATCATGTCCGGGTGCTCGCTGGAAACCTGCTCGTCAAAGGTTTCCTCGCGACATTTCAGCAAGTATTCCGCCCGGGCGCCCACCAGACCGAGCGCGCTATAGACGATTCCCGGCGCAGCCTTTTCCACGGAGACGCCAAGAATTCGGACTCGGCCGAAGTCCGTGGTTCGAATTTCAAAACGATGGCCGCTATCCGGTCCCGCCGCCTGAAAGCTTGCCTCTTCCACCTGCGGAAATGCAGCATTCATTTTCCGCACCCCGAGGAGCGAACCATCCAGCAGGAATTCCGCCTCGCCACCCTCCGGCTGGGCCAGAAAATAGACCCGATACTCGCTTCCCGCCGCTTCGATCCAGGCGCTCTGGTGGGGGGACTGGGCCTCGATGTAGCTCAGCGACAAGCCGGTATCCTCAACAGGACTTGAATAAGCGGGATGGTAGCGTTGCCAGCCGTAGGTATTCCCGTAGGCGATATTCAAGCTTGCAAGGCGGGGACCGCCCCAAGGCAAAGACAAGCCGGGGCCTGCATCCCCAAACATATTTTGAAGATAAAGCCGGACCACGGAGCTCTCAGTGTCCGAGGCGATGTGAGAATCGCCAAAGTGCAGGATGCGCACTTTGCGGGCGTGCTGCGTTTCAAGGGAACGCAGCGAAGAAACAAAGGCATTCACAGGCGTGGGAGGTGCACCATCTGGCCGCGACCATCTTGCTGCAAACAACACAATCACAGTCAGGGCCGGGACGGAAACCTTGAGGGCTATCGATCCACGCTCTCTGCGCCATAAATGGGGTCGGGAGAGCCTCCCGACATACTGCTTCATACCAATCACCTCAATACTCGCAGGAGTGACCCCGCCAATTCAAGGAAAGCTATTGATTCTAAACCGGATATTTGCCACTTAAGGTGTCGCTCGTGCTTGCACGAACTCTCGCTGGCGCAAGAATTTATGAAATGGTGGTATGAATTGTTTGCTTAAGACCTCGAAATTCTTTCGAGCAACCCACGTCATAAAACCACCACCATAGTCTACAACGATTTGCCATTCCGGCAAAGAGGGATTTTGCCCGAAGGCTCCAACAACTATTTCCCCCAGTTGGCAGACTGGGCCGATTCCCTTACGTTTCTTGCCAATAATTGGTATGATGGGGTAACATCTGTCGGACGTCGAATGATCTCGGTTTTTACCCCGATCTGGTAACTTATGGTTGAGAAGACGCAATTAAAGGCGGAGGGTTTGGCCTTTGGCCACTCGCTCCAATCCACGTTCAAAACCGTCATCATGTATTCCGTGGAACACCCTGCCGCCGCGCGCGCGACCGAGCAAATGTTCGATTCATTGAACAAAATCCTGAGCAAGGCCCAGCAATTCACCTTCGGTTTTTTGAACAAGCGGGTACTGATCAACGAGTTGTTGACTGATGATGCTGGCCTCTCCCAGCTTGAAAGTGAGTTTTTCCGCCGGGGCATTGGCGCCATCACCTTTTCCGCTGGCATAACGCTCGCAGAGTTCAAACGCGGGCTGGCCATCGTGGGCAGCCGGCCCAAAATCATTGAGGAAAAGGGCGGCATTGAGCCTTTTCTCCGGCAGCACCCCCTGGTGGGAATGCGCGTCCTGCCGGCCATCACACCTGAGGGCGAAGACACCGTCTTGCAGATGAACCCCGAATCGTACCTGATGGCGCAGGGGATTCTTGGTCCGGGCAAGGCGGGTGGCGGGCCGGGGTTGGAGTCGCTTCTGCGATTTGTCGGCATGGATTCCCCCGCCGGATTCGCGGGTGGACCCAAAGAAGCGTTGGACCTTGCGGGCAAGGCCACCCAAGCCGCCCTGATGATGCCCGGCGCCGATCCGCGCGAGTCGCTCCGAGCGCTCACGCGCATGCTGCAGGAATTCACTCCGAACCTCCTCTTGTCGACGATGCCATCCGAAAAGCGGGCCGAGCTGGCCGGCCGCCCGCCCGAGGCCGTCGCCGAAAGCCTGGTGGAGGACTTGACGGCCGACCTGGCCGGCAAGCAACTGACAAATGATCCCGCGCGCGCCGGCGTCCCCGCCGTGCAGGAGCAGGTCGTCCAGATCCTGATGCGCGGCATGCAGGCCACCCACGTGGCCGAGCGCATTCTCCAAAAACTTTCGCACGTGATTGAGGAAGCTCACCTGCCCCCCGAGGTTTTCAACCGCATCCGCCAGGAAATCACCTGGGTGCAATTGGACCCGCAGGAGAAATACGCGCAGCTCATGCGGATTTACCAGTACGATGACCAGGATTTTCAGCGCCTCATCAAATACCTTCACGAAGCGATGGCCGCCGGCAGGGTGAAGGATGTAAGCGATGTGGTGGAACATTTTCTCAAGTTCCTTGATTCTCCCCCGGACGTTACGCGGTCGCAGGAAGTCGCCAAGGTGCTGCAAATCCTTCCCATCGTGACGAGTTCCACCACCATGCCCCTCTTGCGGGGAATGGCGATTCGCCTGAGCAAGGAATTGCTGGACGGCGCGCGCAGCGACATGCCATCCCACCAGCAGGTGGTGAAATGTCTGACCGCCATCACGCACTCGGCCGCCGGCTTCGAGGATTTTGCCGTCGTCCATAAGATCGGTTTGGACGTCGAGGCCTCCCAGGCCAAGGATGCCGCCCGGCATCGCCAATGCTGCGGCGAGGCGCTGGAAAATGTGCTCCCCATGGGGGCGTTTGAGCGGGTCATTGAGCTCTACGTCGCCAAGCGCGATGACCCTGGATGGGCGAAATTCGTGGCCTCGCTCGCCAAATGGCTGGGACCGAAGAGCGGGGAAGTGGTCTTTTCGCTTCTCGAGAAGGAAAACTCCGCCGCCAATCGATTGCGCCTCGTGCGCATGTGCGCTCCCCTGCTGGGCGGCGCGGCCATGGAAGCGGCCCGACGAAGACTCTCCGACGAACGCTGGTACGTGGTGCGAAATGCCTGCACCGTGCTGGGCGAAGTTTGCGATCCGGACCTACCCGCGCAATTGCGCGTGGCGCTTCGCCACTCCGATGATCGCGTGCAACAGGCCGCCGTGACCTCGATGATCAAGTGCAAAGCGGCGGGCCGCGGAGCGGGGCTTGCCGAGGCGCTGCCTCACCTGAAAGGCCAGGCCCTGGAGACCGCACTGGATGAGCTTTCCTTCATGAAAGAGACGGAGAGCGTCACGGGCCTGCGGGACTTTGTTCTGGCCAAAACC
>JASHTZ010000178.1 GCA_030040295.1 Terriglobia bacterium
GTCCACGATCTCCTTAATCAACTGCCTGGGGTCGGCTTGCCGGTCGAAGAAGACATTGCCCAGCCGCTTGAAGCTGGTGAGCACGACGGGGAGGGGAAACTGCAACATGACGGCGCCAATCGTGCCGCCAAAGACAATCATCGCGGCCGTGGGCTGGAGAATCTGGGCGATCTTTCCCCCTTCCAGCAACAAGCCAGCCATAATCCCGCCAATGGCCAGCAGCACTCCACCCCAACTACTCTTGTCCACCTTCAGTCCCCTTCCGGCCTTTTATCCAGCAAGCTCAGATGAGTCCCCTGCCTCTTCCCGCGTCTCCGGTTCGACCGATTTCTCCGGCTTCTTTGGCGCCTGGTCGAAAACTTCCTCGAAGGGCTTTTCAATGGAGGGGAAAATCAGCCTCGGGCCGCGCAAGCGACGGCGGTACTCGATGATTCGCGTCATCACTTCTTCGGCGGATTCCCTGACCACAATCTTCTCTCCTGTGATCAGGGTAATGACCGTGTCCGGTGCGTTTTCAATGAACTTGATCAGCTCGGAATTTACCACCAGCGGCCGGTTGTTCAGCCGGGTCAGCCAGATCATGACAGGCCCATCCCTTTCCCCAGGGAGTTCGCAAACCTCGCACGGCGAATTCCTACCTAAGGGGTATACATCGGCAATTTGCCCGGGAGCTTTCGTTCTAAATGCGGGTTAATGAGCGGAAGATTAGAGACCGGCGCAAGTCGCGCTGATAGTGGGAGTTACTGAGGCCGCTAGAAAAAATATTCAAGACTTCGTGAATCTCTGCCGATAAGACAAATGGAAGCCGCAAGTAGCCGGAATGCTGAAGCTGGCATAGCCGGCTGCCACGGTAGACAAGGTAGAAAAGATGAGCCTCCTTCACCAACTCGTGCCCACGTTCCTCATCGTTCAATTTACGTTGGCTCTGGCAGGTTTGGCCGCAGCGATGCTATTGGCCGACCCTCAAACCTTGCTTCTGCCAAGGAAAAGTCCCCGTCGCAAAGCAGCCCGGCCCACCATGGACCCTCGCGCTTAGACTTTCTTCCCGGCTCATCCGGATCGGTTCTCGTACCACTTCACATTCCCAGTGGAAGAACCAATGGTCACAACGTCCAGGCGGCCGTCGCCGTTCACATCCGCAATAACCACTCCCGATGCAGCCATGTCCGTATCAACAAGCTGCCTCTCCCAACCAAATCCCGAGGCATCGGTAGCGTAATAAACAAACAGGCTGGTGCCCGGGCCGCGGTAGCCCGCCACGATTTCGTCATTTCCATCGCCATCCATGTCGGCGCAAGCCAGCGCGTGACCTTCGTGAAAGCTCGAGTCGATTACGTGCCGCGGCCACAGTTTTCCGGGTTCGCCCTGGGTGTAAACTACGACTTGATCGCCGTGCCAGGGTTCAATGGTGGCGAGGAAGCGCTTCCTGCCAACCCTACCCACGCCAATTTCACTCGAGCCGCGCTTCGGCCTGGACTGCTGATCGCCCTCACCCAGGTGAGTGCGCGTCCAGGTGAGCTCCGCGCCCGATCCCGCCGAGTGAAACAGGTGTACGCCCTCGAAGCTCGCAGTCAGGATTTCGTCCCGCCCATCGCCGTCCCAATCCAGCACATTCAGTCCGTGAATGACCGTCAAGGATTCATCAATCCGGTGGGAGGGCCAAGCGGGCAGCGCTGGTTGAGAGTCTGCGGCACTGTCCAAATCAACCTCCGGCATTTCGAACCACGTGAGCGGCGCGGGCACCTTGTAATCCGGGGCTACGGCGCCATGGCCCAGCAGGGGCGCGTCCACCAAGGCCAGCCGGCCCGTGCCGTGCAGGTTTGCCCAGCGCAATCGATGTGAAGTGGGAATCTTGCCGAGCGGAGCGAGCCGCCACTCCTGATCCCAATAAACGGCCGGCCGCGCCCACCACAAACTGCCTCCCTGTGTGCTGTCGTTCAGCGCAAAGTCGCTGGCCAGCGCCATTCCACGCGCCGGGTATCCCGGATGAAAAAGCGGCGCCAGGCTGATGTTCTTGTGCGTCGCTGTGGTGACAGAGCGCGGCGTCCATGTGGGGTTCTCATACCACTCCACGATGCTCTTCGCGGAGCTCAGTGCGAGAATGTCCAGCCGGCCGTCGCCGTTCACATCCGCCACAGCCACCTGATAGCCCTCGGGAATTTTCGCGACTTCATGCGTTTTCCAGGTGATCATCCTCCGCTTCTGCACCTCATTGTTAGGCCGCGCCGCGGCGGTCGCGGGCTCGGCCGCGAGAGTCAAGCCGAGACCTAAAGTTTCTTGCAAGAATTTCCGGCGCGAGTCCCGATTCTTCACAGTTTTCAAGTTTATCGCGACGGCGTCTTGTGCGCACGAATTTGACGTGAGAAAATCCCACCCTCTGGATTTAACCAGGTGCGGAAGCCCGCAGATTCTCGCGGCGCAGGAAGCCGTTAACCGAAAGCCGCCCCGGCCTTTCCCGGGCTCGGGGTGATTCGCTCCGCAGGAGGATTCATGATTCGCTCCCGACTTCGCCTTGCCGTACTCGCAATCGTCATAGTGGTTGTCGCGCAAGCTCCATCGCAGTCTACGCGCGGAGGTGATAACCTCCTGACTTCCCCCGCGGGCGCGACGGCGCAGGCCGAGGAGCACCCGATTCACTCCATGCCCTACTCGCCCAGCCTCGATCTCACCTCGATGGACCGCACCGCCGACCCTTGCGTCGATTTCTACCAGTACGTCTGCGGCGGCTGGATGAAGAACAATCCCATTCCGCCGGACCAGGCGGGCTGGAGCGTTTACGCCAAGCTGGCCAATGAGAACAACGAGTTCCTTTGGGGCATTCTGGAGGAAGCGTCGGAGGCGAGCCGGCCCCGCAACGCCTCCGAGCAGAAAATCGGCGACATGTTCGAGTCCTGCATGGATGAGCCCGCCATCGAAAAGCTCGGCGCGGCGCCGCTCGAGCCGGGCCTCGGGGAAATCGCCGCCCTGAAGTCGAAGCCGGAGCTGGCGGGCTACCTCGGCCGCGAGCACTTGAACGGGCGCGGCGCGTTGTTCGGCTTCGGCTCGGACCAGGATTTTGAGGACGCAACGCAGGTCATCGCCTTCGCGCGCGCCGGCGGGCTAGGCCTTCCCGACCGCGATTACTACACCAAGACGGATGTGCGCTCGCAGAAAATTCGCGACCAATACCTTGCGCACGTCCAGCGTATGTTCGTTTTGCTTGGGGATTCGCCCACCAACGCCTCCACGGAGGCACACACGGTCATGTCGATTGAAACCGCGCTGGCGCAGAAGTCCCTGACGCGCGTCGAAAAGCGCAATCCGCACAACCTGCTCCACAAAATGGATCGGGCGCAATTGAAAGCCCTCACGCCCGACTTCGATTGGGACGCGTACCTTGCGGCAATCGGCCTGGGCGGCGTGCAAAAGTTCAATGTCACTGAGCCGGAATTCTATCGCGAAGTCGACCGCCTGATTCAGAGCGAAAGCCTGGACGATTGGAAAACCTATCTGCGCTGGCATCTCGTGCATGCCTGGGCGCCCTATCTCTCCATGAATTTTCAGGAGGAGAATTTTGATTTTTACAGCCACACGCTGCGCGGTGTGGCGGTGATGGAGCCGCGCTGGAAGCGCTGCGTGCGCGTTGTCGATCGCAATCTGGGCGAAGCGCTGGGACAGGTGTTCGTCGCAAGGACATTCGGACCTGACGTCAAAGCCCGCACTCTCAAGATGACCCGGGAAATTGAAGCGGCCATGGAGGATGAACTGAAGGAGTTGCCCTGGATGGGACCGGAGACCCGGCAACAGGCGCTCTTGAAGCTGCACTCGATCGTCAATAAGATCGGTTATCCCGACAAGTGGCGCGATTACACCTCGCTCGAAATCGTGCGCGGGGATTTCGCCGGCAACATTCGCCGCAGCGCCGTGTTCGAATCCAGGCGGCAACTGGCCAAGATCGGCAAACCCGTCGATCGCAGCGAGTGGGGAATGACGCCGCCCACGGTGAACGCCTATTACGACCCGCAGATGAACGACATCAATTTTCCCGCCGGTGTTCTGCAACCTCCGCTCTTCGATCCCAAGGAGGATGACGCGCCGAACTACGGCAATACGGGCGGGACGATTGGGCACGAGTTGACCCACGCATTCGATGACGAGGGCCGCCTGTTCGACGCCAAGGGCAATCTGCGCGATTGGTGGACCCAGGAAGACGCCGCGCAATTCGATGAACGCATTGCCTGCGTGCGTGAACAGTACGCGGGGTACATCGTCGTGGACGACATCCACATCAACAGCAAGCTGACCAGCGGCGAAGATGTGGCGGACCTGGGCGGCACTTTGCTTGCTTACATTGCCTGGAAGAAAGAAACCGAGGGGCAGAAACTCGAGGCCATCGACGGCTTCACTCCCGACCAGCGTTTCTTCATTGGCTACTCCCAGTGGGCGTGCGAAAATGAACGGCCGGAAAATCTGCGCATGCACGCCATGACCGATCCGCACTCGCCGGGCCGCTATCGCGTGAACGGCATCGTTTCGGACCTGCCGCAGTTCCAGCAGGCCTTTGGCTGCAAGGCCGGCCAACCCATGGTGCGCGCGAAAATGTGCCGCGTGTGGTAGGTGAGTGGAAGCGCCGGTCAGGCAAATCCTTCTCAGATCGACTCCGGCAATGTGCTGCATCGTTAGCTCCCGGCCTCCTGATCGAAGATGGCTGAGGACATGAACACGAAAGGAAGGGCAAAATGAAATTCGGCGTCAACACCATGGTGTGGACAACTCAGGTGGGAGCGAAGCAGGATCCGCTCTTCGCGCGCATCAAGAAGTGGGGGTTTGACGGCGTCGAGCTTTTCCTCTCGACGGATGAACCGGCGGATATTCCGGGGGTGCGCGCCACGCTCGACCGCCTCGAACTCGAGCGCACCACCTGCGTCGTGCTGCCGCGCCACGCCAACGTGGTGAGCGCCGATGTCGCCACGCGCGCGCAAGGCGTGGAATTCCTGACGAAATGCGTCGACCGGACGGCGGACCTGGGCGGGAAGCTGATGTGCGGCCCGCTCTATGCCGGTCTGGGCGTGATGACCGGAAGGCGGCGCACCGCAAGAGAGTGGATGTGGGCCGTCCAAGGCCTGCGCGTCGCCGCCGTGCGCGCGCAAAAACGCGGTGTTTGCCTGTGTCTCGAACCGCTCAACCGCTTTGAGACTTACTTTGTCAACACGCTCGAAGACGCCGCCCGTCTGGTGCGCGATGTGGGCGCGCCCAACGTGAAAATTCACTTTGACACGTTTCACGCCAATATCGAGGAACAGCATCCCGCGAAATCGCTGCGCGCCGTGGCGAAATATCTGGGACACGTCCACATTTCTGAAAACGACCGCGGCATACCGGGCACCGGACACAACGACTGGGAAGGTGTTCTGAAAGTGCTCAAGCAAACCGGCTACGACGGCTGGCTGACCATTGAATCGTTCGCCCAGCCGGAGCCCGCGCTCGCCGCGGCCGCCGCCATCTGGCGCGACCTCGCACCCACCGGCGACGAGCTGGCGCGCCAGGGACTGCGCTTCACGAAAAAGTTGACACGAAAATTGGGAATATCTTAGAGCCGACCCATACCGGGTTGGCCGGCCACCAAGGAGAATTCGATGTTCGCAATCTTTTCTGGAAAGCGCCCAGCGCTCGGCAACGCGGCACGAAAAATCGCCGTATGGATAAGCCTGCCGGTTCTCGCCTGCTGCATCCTCTGGATATCCGGGCGCGTCAGTGCGCAAAATTCCGAGCAAGATTCCGAGGAAATTCCATTCTACAAACACACCATCGACCTTGGGGAGAGCGAGGCTGCGGAAGTGGCCGACGTGAATCTCGATGGAAAGCTGGACATTATTTCCGGCGAAAACTGGTATGAGCAAACTACTCCGGGCAAAGATGGGCCGCGCTGGATCAAGCACCACTTTCGCGACCTGGGATGGGTGGCCAACTACGTGGAAGATCTCGGCGATCTTGCGATCGATGTGAACGGCGACGGTTATCCCGATATCGTCACCAGCTCCTACTGGGCCGACAATCTGGCCTGGTGGGAGAACCCGGGAAAATCGAACAAGCCCTGGGTGAAGCATGTGATAGAGAAGCGCGCGCCCGTGGAGTTCGCCTTTCTGGTGGACATTCTCAACACCGGCAAGCGCCAGCAACTTCTGCCGCAATTCGGTGACAAGAATTTTCCGCTGACCTGGTATGAAATAGAAGGCAAAGGGAGCGATGCGCATTGGGTGGGGCACATCGTCAGCCCGCGCAGCTACGGGCACGGCATCGGCGCTGGGGACGTGAACGGCGACGGCCGCACGGACATCATCACGCCCCAGGGCTGGTTCGAAGCTCCGCCCGACCCTCGCAACGGCCAATGGGTTTTCCATCCTGAGTTCGACCTGGGAGCCACCGGATTCATCTACGTGATGGATGTGAACGGCGATGGCTTGCCGGACATCGTCACCAGCCTCGGCCATGACTACGGAATTTTCTGGATGGAACAAAAGAAAGACGACCAGGGGAACCGCACGTGGGTGAAACACATGATTGACAATGCGTGGTCGCAGGCCCATGCCATGACCATCGCCGACCTCAAGGGCGATGGCCATCCGGTGCTGGTCACCGGCAAGCGCTACTACGCGCATGAACACGATCCTGGCGCGAATGAGCCGCTCGGCCTCTATTGGTACCAGAAAATCCAGGACGGGCAAAATATCCAATGGCGCCGCCACATCATCGACTACAGCACGCGCACCGGAACCGGAATGCAGGTCTGCGTCGCGGATGTCGACGGCGATGGCGACCTGGACATCGTGGTGGGCGGAAAATCCGGCCTCTACTTTTTTGAGAACATGACCAAGGGCCGGAAGGTGCCGCTCACCGACGTCATCGAAGCGCCATAATCCCCGCGTGTTGCGCGCGCTGCTGATATAATCAAAAATTCTCAATCTGTTGGTGTGCCTCTGCAGGAGAGCGTGGCGCGTTGTTTGCGCCCGCCCGGAAATTTTATGTCGGGAATTATCGGTTACATCGGCAACAAACGCGTGGTGCCCGTGCTGCTGGAAGGCTTGCAGCGGCTGCAGTACCGCGGGTACGACTCCGCCGGACTGGCGGTAATGCGCGAGGGCAAGCTGAACATTCGCCGTTCCACCGGCAAGCTGCGAAATCTCGAGGAGACCATTCGCCTCGATCCGGTGGATGGCGCCTACGGCATCGGGCACACGCGCTGGGCCACTCACGGCGCGCCCACGGAAGAGAACGCCCACCCGCATCGCGATTGCCACCAGTCCGTGGCGGTGGTTCACAACGGCATCATTGAAAATTATCTCGAGCTGAAGCGGCAGCTTGAAACCGAAGGCCACAAATTCACCACCGAGACGGACACGGAAGTCATCGCGCACCTGGTGGAAAAAACCCTAGGCGGCGACGGCGCGGGAAAGCCGGGGCTCAGCCTGGAAGACGCCGTGCGTGCTGCGGTGCGCCAGCTTGTGGGTGTGTTCGCGCTGGCCATCATCTCCACGCGCGATCTGAACAAAATCGTGGCGGTGCGGCTGGGCCCTCCGGCGGTAATCGGCCTGGGGAAGGACGAGTACTTCGTGGCCAGCGATGTGCCCGCCATCCTCTACCACACGCGCGACCTGTTTTTTCTTTCCGACGGCGATGTTGCCGTGCTCACTCCGAACGGCGTGACGCTGTCGGATTTTGACGGCCACCCCGTTACCCGCCGCGTTCAGCACATCACCTGGGACCCGATTCTGGCGGAGAAGGGCGGATTCAAGCACTACACGCTGAAGGAAATTTATGAGCAGCCGCGCGCCGTGCGTGACACCGCGCTGGGAAGAATCTCGCCCGAGTCCGGACAGGTCTTCCTTGACGAAATGGAAATCAGCGAGGAGGATTTTCGGTCCTTCAAGGAAATTCGCGTCGTCGCCTCCGGGACGTCCCGCCACGCGGGCCTGGCGGGAAAAGTGATGATCGAGCGCCTGGCGCGTGTGCCCGTGGAAGTTCATTACGCCTCGGAATTCCGCTACCGCGACCCGCTGGTGGATGCGGAAACGCTCACCTTGCTGGTCACGCAGTCGGGCGAAACCGCGGACACCATCGCCGGACAGCGCGAGGCGAAGGCCAAGCTTTCCAAGACGCTGGCCATCTGCAACGTGCTGAGCAGCATGGTGCCGCGCGAAGCGCACGGAACCATCTACACGCACGCGGGCCCGGAGATCGGCGTGGGCTCCACCAAGACCTTCACCGCGCAGTTGACGGCGCTCTACCTCTTCGCGGTCTACCTGGGCCAGACGCGCGGGCAGTTGCCGGTTGAACAGGCCAAGAAACTTTTGGCGGACCTGACCGCGCTGCCCAAGCAACTCGAGAGCGTGTTGCAGAAGGACGATGAGTTCGAAGACTTCGCGCGGCACTTCTACCGCTCGTCGGATTTTCTTTTTCTCGGCCGCGGCGTGCACTTCCCGGTGGTGCTGGAAGGCGCGCTGAAGATGAAGAAGTTTTCCTACATTCATGCCGAGGCGTGTCCCGCCGGCGAGATGAAGCACGGGCCCATCGCGCTGATCGCGGACGGCATGCCGGTGGTGGTGATCGCCACCTGCGATTGGACCGCCGAGGATTCCCGCGCGCGCTACGACCGCACGATTTCCAACATCAAGGAGGCCAAGGCGCGCGGCGCCACCATTTTGGCCTTGGTGAGCGAGGGGGATCGCGAGGTGAGCGACATGGCCGACCACCTGATCGTGCTGCCGCCCACCAACGAGTTGCTCTCTGCAATATTGGAGGTTGTGCCGCTGCAACTGCTTGCCTACCACATCGGCGTGCTGCGCGGCTGCGACGTGGACCAGCCGCGCAACCTGGCGAAATCCGTGACGGTGGAGTGAAGCACGATCGGCGAATTCATCATGAAGGTTGTCTACACCGATCAATACGACCTGAATCTCGGTAATCACGTCTTTCCGTCTATCAAATATCGCCTGATCAAGGATAAGCTGCTCCTCGATAAGGTCATCAGCGCTCAGAACATCGTCGCGCCGCCCGCCGCTTCCGTGGATGACATTGCGCTCGTGCACGATCGCGAGTACATCGGCAAGCTTCAATCCGGCAAGCTCACCTACATGGAAATTCTGCGCCTGGAGATTCCTTACTCGCCGGAATTGGTGCGCGCCGTGTGGCTCGCGGCCGGCGGTTCGATTCTCGCGGGCCAACTGGCGCTTGAGAACGGGGTCTCCGCGAACATCGGCGGCGGGTTTCATCATGCCTACCCGGATCACGGCGAGGGATTTTGCGTGCTGAACGATTTTGCCATCGCCATTCGACGCCTTCAGAAGGACAAGGCCATCGCGCGCGCCATGACCGTGGACTGCGACGTTCACCACGGCAACGGCACTGCTGCGATTTTCGCGAATGACGCGAGCGTGTTCACGCTCTCAATTCATCAAGAGAATAACTATCCATTTCCCAAGCCGCCCAGCTCGCTCGACATCAACCTGCGTGACAGAGTTGAGGACGACGAATACCTCGAGGAACTGGAGAAGGGGCTCGACCACGCGTTCGGACGATTCAAGCCCGAGCTGATTTTCTACGTGGCCGGCGCCGATCCTTATCGCGAGGACCAACTCGGCGGCCTGCGCCTGACGATCGAAGGGCTCGAGCGGCGCGACCGGCTGGTCTTCAGCAAGGCACGCGAGCGAAAGATCCCGGTCGCCATCGTTCTGGCCGGGGGCTACGCGCGGCGCGTGGAAGACACTGTGCAAATTCAAGCCAACACCATCAGGCTGGCGAAAGAGTTTGCAAGGTAGGCATGCAGTCTAACTTGGGTTAGGTCAATGACTCCGCTTGGACTTCATGTGGCTGACTGTTCTGTTCAACTCCCAACATTCCAAGGATCGGCGATTCCCGCCGCTTCGTCTTCGGCGGTTGCCCTCCCGAAGTACGCTCCGGCTTTGACTCTAAACTTCGATCGCGTAACGTCGTCCATTTCCAAAATCTTTCTCCTCAAAACCTGGTTGTAATCTCTCCATGCCACGGTCATGCACAGTCCATAGTCTACAAGGTAGTCGTCGGGCAGATCCGGCAAGTTTCCGAGGTAAAACAACCTATAGTGTGGTCTCTCTGTTCCGTAGGGATCCACGTTTGCCTTTAAGACCTCGAACTGTTTCGAACGACGCAGCCCCTCAGGAACTGGAAGCACCCTGCACAACGAAAGTGATGGCGGGGGCGGGTCCTGTTTAGAGTCCACATCACAGCATTGATTTAGCACCGCGCACAACCCGGAGACCACGTGAATCTGACCGACGAGGTAATGGCTCTTCCCGATCTGCTCGGTTTTTCCAGCAAGCGTTACGCTCTCTCCTGTTCCTTCTTTGTGAGTTCCCAGCAACAGCGTGGGGCTGTCCATTCTTGCCAAGGGAAACATCACATCCTTTATTATGTCCCCCTGTCGCAGCGTTGTGGGGTCAGTCTTCGCGGCAAACATGGATCAGATCTCATAACCAGTCACCGGCAAGCCCGGTTGCGTTGGAGATTTCAGTTTCCGAAGAATGGCCGGTGGCGTGTACAGAGGCTCCCCAGCCGAGTATTCAACTTCGGTTTCACTAGAACGAGACTGTAGAAGCTCCAGCACCATGGCCCTATACCGGGCAAGCTCCCTTTGAAGCTGCATGATGATGTCCTCATAGAAGCGTATGATGATCGGATCATATCCATAGTAGCGTTGGATTTTTGGTGAGACCCACATCCACTCATCCTTCAACAAGCCTGCTTCCCGACCGGTCGATCCGCCGCGAGCGGTGGTTGTTTGATAGGTGCGAAAGTCCCGCTCATATATCCTCTCCATATCAGCTGATATGGAAGTCTGGATCCTGCCTTCGAAATTTGAAACCGTCGCCAATTTTATTCTCCTCTCATGATCTGCTTATATTCCTCGGTGACGTGCTCAAGGAAGCGCACCTGAATGCGTTCATGAAACTGGTCCAGCAGTTCGGGCAGAGCCGAAGCGTCTTTTACACCGAAGGCGTAGCAGTCAAGGTCCAAAACGTAGAGCAGAAGTTCAGCCTTAGTCGGGACCTCGATCAGTGCCGACCGGACTGTTAGCTTGTGGGGGCCAGCCTTCAGCCGGAACTCGGTCATGAACTGCTCAATGAACTCCGGGTCAAAGCGAGCGAAATCGACTGGCGCATTCACGTATCTTCGCAATTGTTCCATTCCTGCGCCAGGCGGGAGTTCAATATGATTCACGTAACGGAGCCCTGCACGATGATACGACTGAATCGCGAACTCCTCGGTGAACTTTGAGAGTTGGCCAACCACTTCAGTCTTGAAATCTTCAAATGTGGTATACCGGTTAAATACAAGCACAAAGTTTTCTTGTGATACCTTGATCAAGCGCCTCATCGATGCGTTGGAGAAAACGTAAGTGTGCAGTTGCCGTCCCTCTACCTGCTGGGCGTCTTCCTCCCCAACCTGGGGATATTCTTCGGCTAGCCTGTCTTGGACACGCCAAATCTCAGTGTTGATTCGAAGTCTCGGCGTGTACCGCACTTCGCACGCGACTTCCCTCACAGCTGGCTTGCTGAAAACTTCTTGTAGTTCAGATTCCTGCACTGCGTCTCCCCTTGTATTTTGCTCTACCGTCGCGGTTTCTTTGCAATTATCACTCCTTGCCGCGTTAGTTTCTCTTCATTCTCCCATATCCACGTATGCACGATAGTCGCCGCGACTTGCGCCTTATTTTTTCCAAAAATCCCAATCCGTGCCAGATCATCCAGAATCCTGTCTGTTGTTGAATCCAATGACAACGGGACTTTGATCGTCGCTATTTTGTTCCGGGCTCTCATTCTTGCTAGAGTCTAATTAGTGCCCAACTAGGAATCAAGTGGTATCTTCTAAGAAGACGAGGTTGTCATAGGTAGAGTCAGCTGATTGCGTCATAGGGAACTATCCTTTGATGTTCACCAGAAGTGAATTCATCGATCCTGAGCGGAAGCCTTCGAGGTCAAGGGTGACGAACTTGAAGCCGAGGGGCTTGAAGATCTCGACGAATTTTCGAATCATGGCGGGGTCGAGCGCGCGGGGCAATTCTTCTGTGGAAATTTCAATCCGCACAAGCTCTTCGTGGTAGCGCACGCGGAACTGGCGGAAGCCCAGGCTGCGCACGGCTTCTTCGCCCGTCTCGATGATGGCGAGGCGCTCCGGCGTGACCTCGATTCCGTACGCGATGCGCGAGGAGAGGCAGGCGGAGGCAGGACGGTCCCACACGGGTAGCTCGACCTGGCGCGAGAGTTCGCGAATGTCCGCCTTGGTCAGGCCGGCATCGAGCAGCGGCGTCAGCACTTTGTGCTCGCGCGCGGCCTGCTGCCCGGGCCGCCAATCGCCCAGGTCGTCCTTGTTGATGCCGTAAGCGACGGCGGAGAATCCGCGCCGGCCGGCCAGCTCATCGAGCTTGTCGAAAAGCTCGTCCTTGCAGTGATAGCAGCGGTCGGCGTTGTTGGCACGATAGGCCGGGTTCGCCAATTCGTCTGTGGCGATAAATTCATGGGGAAAATGGAACCGCTCGACGCACTTTTCCGCTTCCGCCCGGTCGCGCGCGGAATAGCTGGCGCTTAGCGCGGTGACGGCCAACATGCGGTCGCCCATCGCCTGGTGCGCCACGTAAGCGAGGAAAGCCGAATCCACGCCGCCTGAGTAGGCGACGACAAGCGAAGGCAATTTGCCAAGTTGCTCACGCAAGCGTTCTTGTTTTACTTCTAGTTCACTCATAAGCGTTCCGCCGTGCCTTTATTGCTATCGATAAACCTCGCGGCGATGGCCTACAAAATGGATTCTCAGAACACGCCTCTCGCGATCAGGAGGTAGGTACGTGATTTCGTATATCTACCATTCCAAACCGCGTAGGCGGGCCACCTCAGCCGCAGGGACGCACTCGCCTTCAAGGTGAGGATTCTCAAGTTGCTGTCTCAGTCGCGCCTTGATCTCGGGCCGGAGAGTCAGGCCAACATCCGGGTCAACCAGCAATTCGCGCAACTTCTCCTCTATAATTTCGCCAACTACCGCTTTGAACTCGTCGATTGTGAGATCCTTAAGTGTCTGCATGTTCGTGACTCCTCATTCAGCCGTCCGTCACAGCTCAAGATCACGCACCGGATGATGCCAAATCCAGCTCACGCGAAATGGTTGAGGTTCACCCGGGCGAGACCGCGTTTGAAGATTTTCTCGTTTCATCAGGACGTCAAGCATCTTGCCGGCCAAGTCTATGGTGTATTGGAGCGCAACAAACGGATCTTCGCCCCATGCTCCGACCACCGCCCCTTTCCTATGCCCAGAATCTGAAGGGGGCAGCGATAGTCTCCCCATTCCGGCACCTTAAACGGCTTCCCGATTCGCATGGTAACGGGCACTTTGGTTCCGTCGTGCTTGAAAAGCGGGAAATGCCGCTCGGCGACGATCGTGCCGAGTTCCAGCGGTTTCGCGTAATGCTTCTTGCGTGGCTGCATTCTTACCTTACCAATTAAATTATATACCCGCCGCCCGCGAACCAGCGCTCATTGTATCAGCGCCGGCTGCGTGGGCCCTTCGCCGTTGGTATCGGTTTTGATCAGGCACGCGGCGGCCACCTGGTCGCTGTCTTCAAGCTGAATCAGGCGCACGCCCTGGGCGCTGCGGCCGCTTTCGCGGATTCCGCTGGAATCGAGGCGGGTGATTTTTCCCTGCTGCGAGATGATCATCACCTCGGACTCTTCGGTGACGCTCAGCACGCTGACCACCTTGCCGTTGCGCTCGGCGGTCTTGACGTTGATAACGCCCTTGCCGGCGCGCGATTGCAGGCGGTATTCAGTAATGGCGGTGCGCTTGCCGTAGCCTTTTTCGGTGACGGAAAGGATCAGTTCCTTTTCGCCCACGATTTCCATGCCGATGATGTAGTCACCTTTGTCCAGGTCCATGGCGTTCACGCCGTAGGCGGCGCGGCCCATATCGCGGACGTCCGATTCGGGGAAGCGGATGGCCATGCCCTCGTGCGAGGCCAGGAAAATCGTGTCGCGGCCGGAAGTAAGCGTGGCGCCGATCAACACGTCGCCTTCTTCAATCTTCATCGCCAGGATGCCGCGCGAATTGGGGTTGGAAAATTCC
>JASHTZ010000179.1 GCA_030040295.1 Terriglobia bacterium
AGTACCTGGGGCCTATCCACGCAAGTGTCGGAGCGGTTGAACCGGGATACTTTGCGCCGCTTCATGCTCTCCAGCGGCGAGCGCTGGGGCGCACTGATGGTTTTCCCCGACTTGCGAGGCCCGGAAATCGATACAGCATGGGGGCGTGAGCCAGTCTTCAACGAGTTTTGCGAGGTTTTGAGGAGCGAGGGACTGCGGACGCTGGTGGTTGTGGGCTTGCAAGTGCGTGAGAAATCCTACGGTGCATTGTTGCTCGGGTTCCGGGACTTGCGGAGTTTTGAGCCTCAGGAGTTGCGCGTGGCGATGGCCGTTGGCAACCACATGAGCGTCGCCATCGAAAACTGGTCTCTGAACCGGGCGGCGGAGCGGCGTGACGGCGAACTAAAGATCCTGCATCGAGTCGGCGAAGCCTTGCGCGCCACCTTTGACCTCCGCGCGCAAATGGGCATCCTGCGCCACGAGTTGAAGGGATTGATGGGGGCAACGAACTTTGGCTTGGCCTTGCAGGACAATCCGGAGTCCCCGCTGGAAGTGGTGGTGCCTTTTGAGAGCAGCGGCCCGCAGGGTACGGTGCAGGGCGGGCCGGCCAGTTCACTTGCGCAGTATGTGCACGGAACCCGCCAACCTTTGTTGGTGGCGAGTGATGTACAAGGTGCGGCGCAAAAGCTCGGCCTGGCGCTTATGAATCCGCGCATCAAAACCTGGTGTGGTGTGCCGCTTATTTTCTCCGATGGATCCATGGGCGTGTTGGCGCTGGCCGATATGGAGCGCGAATACGCCATTACCCGGTCGCAGTTCGAGCTTGTGCAACTGCTGGCGCAGGAAGCTGCCGTAGCCGTTGAGAATGCCCGCCTGTTCAAGAAAGAGCAGCGCCGCGCCAGCCACCTGGCGCTCCTCAATGAATTGGGGCGCAAAGCCACGTCCGTCCTCAACTCGCAGGAATTGCTGCCCAGTATCTGCCGTCAAGTGCGCAACGCTTTCGGCTACGACTTGGCGCGAATCGAAATGATGGATTCGAGGCAGGGGGAATTGTGTGTGGAGGCAGAAGCCGGTTACGGCCCTGATCTGATCGGCCGGCGCATCCGTAAGGGCGAAGGATTGTCAGGCGTTGCGGCGGACACCGGTGAGCCCGTTCTTGCCAACTCCGTGGTGAAAGAACCGCGCTACATTCCTCTCCACCCCGGCATCCGGGCGGCGCTCAGCCTGCCTTTGAAGTACCGCGAGGAAATGTTGGGGGTCCTCAGCCTGGAAAGCCGCGAAGCCTATGCCTTCTCGCAGCAGGACGTGCTTACGCTGCGCACCCTGGCGGACCAACTGGCGATCGCTCTACATAATGCTCGCGTTTACCAGGTGGCCCTCGATCAGGCCATCACCGATGGATTGACGGGGCTCAAAACCCACCGATATTTTATGGAAGCGCTTGACCGCGAGTGGCGACGCTCCACGCGCGTCGGCTATATGTTTTCCGTGATCATGCTGGATCTGGACGATTTCAAGCAGGTGAACGACCGGAACGGCCACCTGGAAGGCGACAAGGTGCTCACCGCCGTCGCGCGTTTGCTCAACGAGCAGGTTCGGCAGTCGAATGTTGTCGCGCGCTTTGGCGGCGATGAATTCGCCATCATGCTGCCGGATACTCGCACCGACCAGGCGGAGATTCTGGCGGAGCGTCTGCGCGCCAGCATCGAGTCTGACCGGTATCTGGCCGCACATGGTGTCACCGCCAGTTTTGGCATTGCCACCTTCCCCGTCCACGGTCCCACGCAGGAAGAAATTCTGCGTGTAGCCGATTCCGGCATGTACCTCGCCAAACATCAGGAAGGCAATCGCGTGCAGGTGGCGTCTCTGGCATTGGTCTCCGCACAGGGTGAATGGGAGCGCCAGTTGCTCGAAGCATACCTTGGCGTCACCATGAAGCGCATGTTCTCCACCGGCCCCGAAGCCTTCGAGCATTACCTCGAACGCTTCAGGAATGTTGTGCTGAAGGGCGACGGCGATGCTCCCTCGCTGCTCGATACGGTCACCGCGCTCGCGTTCGCCATCGATGCCAAGGACCATTACACGCAGGGGCATTCGCAGGCGGTCTCACGCCTGGCCGCGCAAATTGCCCGGCAGTTGGGCCTGCCGGATTCGGTCATCGAAGAGATCCGCCTGGGTGGGATCCTTCACGACATTGGCAAGATTGGCGTGCCCGAGGCGATTCTCAACAAACCTTCGCGCCTGACTGCGGAAGAATACGAGGTGGTAAAGATCCACTCTTCCCGCGGCGCCGACATCCTCGAGCCGCTCAAGGTGAAGGCCATCGAACGCATTCGCGGAATGGTTCGGCACCATCATGAGATGGTGAATGGCATGGGCTATCCCGACAAATTAAAGGGGGAGAGTATTCCCCTGGGCGCGCGCATCCTCGCCGTAGCAGATTCTTTCGATACCATGGTTTCCGAGCGCGCCTACACCCGCGGCCGCACCATGGATGAAGCCATCGAGGAGTTGCACCGCTGCTCAGGAACTCAATTTGATGGCGGCGTCGTGGACGCTTTTGTCCGCTCACTCGAAGTCTTGGGAGACCCCCGCATCAGTGCCAACCTGGACCCGTCGGTCGTTAACTAAATGAAGACTGAAGAATGAAAAGGACGTCCCGACCGCATTCCCCATAGATTTCACCCCCCGAAGCATAAAGTCCCTGAAAATTAAGGTAGAATAGCAATGAGGTAACGGTTATGAGCGAGCCTACGAAGACTCTTGAGGATATGGTGCGGGAAGTCCCTTCCGAATACAGGGCGCAGCTTCGGGACTATGTCGAGTCCTTGTTGGCCCGGCGTTCCACCGGGCAACCCGCCAAGCCACAATTCGCGTGGGCGGGCGCGCTCGAAGGCTTGCGTGACCAGTTCACCTCCGTGGAGTTGCAGCACCGCATCGCGCGTTCGAGATCCGACGGCGAATGAGACTGCTTGTCGATACCAACACCTTCATCACACGGTTTCCCGGATTTTCCTGGGCGCCGTGGCGGATTCGCTGCACAAATCAGAACCTATGCTAAGCTTGCTGCGAGTGATATTATAGCGAACATGAGCACTTTGGAATTGAGCGACGAACAGGTCATTTCACTGGTGCGGGGGTTGCCAGCCGAACGCAAGCGGGCGGCCCTGCTGGCGCTTGCCCAGGACGCGCAGGTGAGCCGGGATGATCGGCTGCACTTCGGTGAGGCGCAACTGCGACGGGCGTCCGTAGAACGTGGCCTCGATTGGGACCGTTTGTCGGAAGATGAACGCGAGTCCTTCGTCGATGCCCTACTGCACGAGAAATAGCCTTGCCGCTTACTGCCGTTTTCGACACCAACATCCTGTTTTCCGCGACGGGCTGGCGGGGAAATCCCTTTCAATGCGTCGAGCGGGCGCGCGCCGGCGAGTTCCCGGTCTTCGCTTGCCCGGAACTGATGGAGGAACTGGCGGAGAAGCTGGAAACCCGCCTCCATTTCTCTGCGGTCGAAGTCGCGGAAACGCTGGCTGACTACCTGGGCTTTCTGCAGGTGATTCAGATTCCCAAGGCTCTCGCGGCAGTCTGCCGCGACCCCGACGATAACATGGTCCTCGAATGCGCTCTTGTGGGCCATGCGCAGTACATCGTCAGCGGAGATAAGGACCTGCTGGAGCTGAAAGAGTTTCGCGGCATCCGGATCGTCCGCGCCGCCGAATTCTTGAGCCTTCTCGCAATTTGAACGGATGGGCGGAGCCTTCTTCGCGGGTGGCCCTAGAAACGATACCCGACACCGTTCCTTTTCTCACGGAAGGCCGCCTAAATGTTCTTTAGGGACGCGGGTGTCTGTTCCCACCGCCCTGTTTTTCCGAAGGGATGAGCATTATTTCAGCACGGTCATTATTGAGTTATATTATGCCGGTATGGCCTTTACAGTTGTGCCTCTCCACAATCTACACTTGCCGGCTGGCACGAACATCCATTTCGGAAATAATTTTGTCCTCCAAGACATGCCTCCATGGGTGAAAGACGATAAAGGCATCCTTGGGGACATCAACTACTATGACCGGCAAGCCATTCTCGAAGATAGACACGCGTTAGTCGCCGAGTATGAAGCCAATTCCATAGGCCAACCAGATCCTACATGGCCAGAGCAATCTCGCCGATCCATTCAAGATTCTAAGGGTGAAGCCGCCGTTCTAGCGAACCTAGCCATCTGGCTGAAGCAGCCCTCAACTGTCTGCTTTACGACCATCCTTCACGCCATTTCAATCATCCAACGCGTCGATGCACGGCTTCCTCTCCGGTGCCTCCCGAATGATGCTCGAAGCATTGTTGACAGAAATGATATCGCCAAGGCAGGCCAACTTCATGCCACTCTATGCTCGATCCCACGAAAAAACTCGGTCTGGACCGCTATGCGTGCTCTTTGGGCGGCCCTAACGACCAATGAGGCGGACATCCGTTATTCTCTCCTTTGGATTGCCTTAGAAGCGTTGTTCGGAGACGAGGGCGCCAGCGGGGAGATTGCCCATAAACTTGCCGAGCGGATTGCTCTCTTTCTTACTAATGCGCCGGATGAAGCTCGCGAACTTTATCATAAGACCAAGAAAAGCTACCAGAAGCGATCGATAATCGTCCACGGTAGGTTCAACAACGATTCCGCGATTGATGAATTTATGGGACATACGGAAGGAATTCTGCGAACCACGTTTCGCCATCTTCTAAACGCGATGCCATAAATAAACTCGCATCCAGATCGATCCCGACAGCCATTTATGCGGCTACACGGACCGAACATCCGCAAGAATTTATGACGCCGCGTTTAGATGAACCGGACCTTCTCAACACGTTCACATCAGAGCGAAGGGCCAACTCCGTGGCTGATTTGATATTTTCCCGAGCCGCCGGCTGGCGCAGAACGAGCCCAGATTTGCGACTCACATGACGGTCGTGCTCGCCGGTATTCCTTTTATGCCCATCTCTAGACGCCATTTCCAGCCCGGCTAGGTCTCCCGATCAGTCGCCCTGGTCAAGCTCCCGGTTTTACTATCTCAATGACCAGTCCCTCTTGACCATGGACCGTCTGGCCTGATCCAGATGAAATCGCAGGGCTACGCTCGCCCTGCGCCAGCTGGCCGCAACCCCGTACCTCTTGGGGGGGCGAGCCAAACGATTAGAATAGCGGGTGTTGCCAGAACCAATGAACGAGCGTGACGAGAAGCCAAATCAACGCGACCACAAGACCTACACAAGCTGTTATCACAAACGTCACACGGGGTATTGCAAGGAAGTATTCCCTCCGGCGCTCCGTTCTTTCCCATTCTTCGTACCGTTGCTTGTCTGCCTTCATCCGACGTTCATCTTCAGCCTGTACCCCCGGGATCGCTTGCCAGGCATCCTGTTCAGAATTGCAGGTTGCACGGACTTGATCTTTCTCTGAGAGGCTCAGGGCCTGGGCGGGCTTTACTGTGTATGGCTCACTTTCCTTTGTCTGCGAGTTGTTGTTCCGGACAACGCACCAGCGTTCGGGCAGGGCACACCGTCGGGCAGCCTCAGCCACAGCATCGGCATGGGCAAGACCACCTTGCACGCTCTTTGCCCCGGCTGACCAAAATCGCTGGATGTCACTTTCTGGGATAGCCTCGTAACGCGATGTTCCTGGATGCTTCTCGATGGAACTGCGGGGCCACCATACGACTTCCCAAGCGCACAGCAATTCCCCACCACGCTCAGCGGCAGCAACGGCTGCTGCCTCCGAGCTGTATCTGACCTTACAAAGGATGTCCCTATACTCGTTAAGTCTGCTGGAAGGAACGACCGCGTAGCGTGCCGCACCGGGATATTGCTTTCGAATGTATTCCGACCATTCTACGACCCACCACCACTCTTTTCGAGGTCCGGCTTCGCTCCCGTCGTCATTCGCGCCCATAACTCACCAGCCGAAGGCTTAAAATGCGCATTCGCTTGGCCCCCCTTCTCAGACAGGCCGCCTTGTGCCGATACTGTACCACACCACCGCCTGGCATAAGGGCAAGCAAGTAGCGCGGACCTGTTTTTCAATGGTCCGCGGCTCTTCGCCTTCACCCGGCCCAGGGTGGTGGGCATCCCATGTTCATACGTATTGTGATTGCCCTTCATCCTCAAATTGGCGTTTTCAAATCCGCGGGCTGGCGCAGAAGCCCTTTATCCTTCATGGGTGACTTTTCTTCTACAATGCTTGACATACTACGTTGCGCGTAATACGCTGCAAGTGTGATTCGGACATTTCGCTGCGAGGAGACGGAAGAGCTCTTTAATTATCATCATACCCGCCGCTTCCGGGCATTTGAGCGGGTGGCGCTGCGGAAACTTCTGCAAATTCATGCAGCCACGGAGTTGCGCGTCCTGGCATCGCCGCCTGGAAATCATCTGGAGGCACTGCGAGGGAACCGGAAAGGCCAGCATTTCATCAGGATCAACGAACAGTGGCGGATCTGCTTTGTCTGGAAAGAAGGTCACGCCTACGACGTGGAAATAGTCGACTACCACTGAGGAGCCTTACGCATGAGCAAGTCACCCAATTTGATTCCCCCGGTCCATCCCGGCGAAGTTCTCCGCGAGGACTTTATGAAACCGCTGGGCCTTACCATCAACCGGCTGGCGCTGGACCTCCGCGTACCTGCGACCCGGATTGGAGAGATCGTCCACGAGCGCCGGCGTATCACCGCCGATACCGCCCTGCGTTTGGCGCGCTACTTTAAGACCAATCCCGAATTCTGGCTCAACCTCCAAAATTTCTTCGATCTGGAACTCGAAAGACGCTCGGGGGCAACCGCCGACATTGACCGGGATGTGCATCCCGCGGCTGCGGTTGCTTCCTGACCCGGGCCTAAGAGGGCGCACCTAACCCCTTCCGTCAAAAGGGTTGCATAGCAGAATTGGCTGCGGGAATGAATTCAATCCTCGAACTTCATACTTCATCCTTCCGCTTTCTGCTTACTGCCTGCTAATTTGAGCCTCGCCGGCCGGTAGGCTTCAATGGGGCGTGAAGTTGCACCCTTCAATATCAAATCCGAAACAATATCAGCGGTGATTGGTGCGAGCAGGATGCCGTTGCGGAAGTGGCCAGTGGCGAAGACGAGATTTCTGGCTTCCCCACAGCCAAGGATGGGCAGATGGTCAGGCGTGTCCGGGCGGAGGCCGGCCCAGGCGCGCAGGAATCGGCATTCAGCCACCTGCGGGGCGAATCTCAGAGTATTTTCCAGAATTGAGCACAACCCCCTGGCCGTAACCGCCTTCTCAAAACCGCGATACTCCGAAGTGGTGCCCATCAGCACGCGCAGTTCCGGCCGCGGGACCACGTAGTGCATTCCGGCTCGCACCACAAACGGCAAATCGCGGCAAACTTCAAATTCCATCATTTGCCCGGCGCACGGAATCAGCGGGGGATGCTGCCACCCGCTCACCTCGCCGG
>JASHTZ010000180.1 GCA_030040295.1 Terriglobia bacterium
ATCAGTTCAAATATGACGTGCAGCGCGAGAGCGGCGGCAAAATCCGTGTGGAGACGGAGATTACTCAAAGCGAGGTGGATGGCAACTTCGCCATGTTCGTGCCGGTCTTCGCCGATTTTGGCAAGGGCATGGTGCGGTTAGGCCAGGGGGCTGTGATCGGGAATTCCACCCGCAAGGTCAACTTTGTTCTGGACCGCGAGCCCAAGAAGGTCGCCCTCAACGCCTACAAGGACATCCTGGAACGCTAACGAAGCGGCCTGTGGCCGGTACACAGCACCTGCGAATCCGAAGCCTCAGCCTCTTGCCCCCACTCGATGTTTGGTTCCTTACGAAATCACGACACGGGGATGCGCGACCCCAACGGGGTTCTACCGGAGACTCGCGAACCGCCTTGACGGCGGGCTGCGCAGGAGCACTGGCGTCCCGCTACGATCGAATGCAGGTACAATGATGGCCGCAATAGGGTGAATCTCCCGGGAGGCATGAATGAACGAACTGACTCGAAGAAACTTCGTAAAATCGCTGGGCATTGGCGCGGGGCTGGCATCACTGCCGGCGACGGGGAAGGCGGAAACAGAAAAATCGACGGACGTTCCGATCCCTCAAACCCTTCCGCCCGAAGGCGAACTTCCGTTTCGCGAGATTCACCTCGACTTCCATACCTCGCCGCTGATTGAGGACGTCGGAAAAGATTTTAACGCCGGCGATTTTGCCGCGACTCTGAAGGCCGCGCACATCAACTCCATCAACATTTTCGCCAAGGGCCATCACGGCATGTCGTATTACCCCACCAAGGTGGGCACGATGCACCCGCACCTGAAATTCGATTTGCTGGGCGAGATGATCGAAGCCTGCCACCGCGAGGGGATTCGCACTCCCGTTTACATCAGCGTGATGTGGGATATGAAGATGGCGATGGAGCACAGCGACTGGCGCGTGCTGGATAAATCGGGCGCGGACGTGGGTGCGCAGCCGCTGGAAGCGGGCTGGATTCGGCTGTGCCCGAACACTCCTTACCTGGATTACGTTGCGGCGCAGGCCGAAGAAGTGGCCAAAAATTATGACGCTGATGGCTTTTGGTTTGACATTCTCTTTTATCCTGACGACGGCTGCTATGATCCCTACTGCATGCGGGAGCGCGAAAAGCTTGGCCTTGACTCGACGAGCCTGGCCGACCGGCAGAAGCACGCGCAGATGGTTCTGAACCGGACGATGCAGCGATTGCACGGCGTCGTTCGGCCGCTCAAGCCCAAGGCTTTGATTTATTTTAACGGGCGGCTGCGCATCGGACGGGGCTTTCGCGACGATTTGAAATATTTTACGCACCTGGAAATCGAATCGCTGCCGGGCGGGCGCTGGGGCTACGATTATTTCGCCATCATGTCGCGCTATACGCGCAACCTGGGCCTCGATTACGTGGGTATGACCGCGCGATTCCATCGAACGTGGGGAGATTTCGGCAGCCTGCGCAACCAGGCGGCGCTCGATTATGAGTGCTTCGGCATGCTGGCGCAGGCGGGGAAGTGCTGCATCGGCGACCAGCTCCATCCGCGCGGCGAGCTGGTGAAGCCTGTCTACGAGCGAATCGGAAAAACCTACGCCAGCGTGGAGGAGAAAGAACCGTGGTGCCGCGGCGCGCGCGCCGTAACCGAAATTGGCGTGCTTTCTACAGCTGCCGCCCAGAGTTCCGGTGATGTGGCCGTTTCGGACAAGGGAGTCATGAAAATGCTCTGGCAACTTCACCAACAGTTTGACGTGATGGATGCTGACTTCGATTTCTCTCGCTACAAAGTGGTGATTCTGCCTGACTCGATTCGCCTGGAGGGCGCTTTGCTTGCAAAAGTTCAAGATTATCTTGCCGGCGGCGGGAAATTGATCTTGAGCCACGAATCGGGCCTGGCGCCCCCTTCGGGTGAGGACCGCTTTGCGCTCGATGAGATGGGCGTCACTTATGTCAGGCCGTCAGAATATCACGGCAACCGTGGGGATTACTTTGATATGGCCGAGGGCTTTGGAGATGGCATGGAGCCCATGGTGAACTTCACTTATCGCATTGGGTCGGACGTGACCGCGCAGGAGGGAACCACCGTTCTCTCGCGCCTCTGGAAGCCCTATTTCGACCGCAATTACCTGCACTTCAGCTCGCACTACCAAACTGCTTATGATCAGGCGACCTCCTACGCGGCAGTCACCCAGCGCCGGGACATTATTTATGTATCATTCCCCGTGTTCGAATCATATGCGCTTAACAGTTATCTTGCACATAAACAGCTTGTCGGGATGCTGCTCGGCCGGCTGCTGCCCAGCCCGCTTTTGCAAACTGACGCTCCTTCCACCGCGCAAGCCACCGTGACCGAACAGGAGGGTCGCAGAATCGTTCACCTGCTGCATTACCCCGCCGAGCGACGCGCCCCGGACCTCGACATCGTCGAAGACGTCATTCCCCTCCATCAAGTGAAGGTTGCCCTGCGCGCGGACCGCCGCCCGCAAAGGGTCTACCTCGCGCCCCAGCGCGCGGCATTGAATTCTGATTATTCCGACGGTTATGTGCGAACGGAAGTACCCACGGTTGCTGGCCACCAAATGGTGGTTTTCGAAATGGCGTAGCGAGGAGTGGTACTGAACTGCGCGCAACTCGGCGCTTTCTGCTTTAGTTTCCCGCACCCCCCCCGGCCAGGCGCTTCACAATCATGTCAAAACGCGCGGAGGCAAGGGCGATGTTTTCCAGCATGTCGGGCGGCAGTTCGTCAAGGTCGTCCTCGGCGGTCGCGGCGGACTTGCCGGTGCTCATCCGCGCGTTGGCCTCCCGCAGGCGGTCTGCCAGGAAGGTTGCGACGGAAAGATAGAAACGCGAAGCGAATCCCAAATCCTTCTGAAGCTTGGAATAGAGTGCGGCCTTGGGCACCGCGAGGACGCGCGAGTCCACTGAAGCCTTCACGCTCGCCGAGGGAGGGCGAGAGTCAACGAAGGAAACCTCGCCGACGATCTCGCCTGCCAGCAGCCGCGCGATTTCCACACTGCCCCGGTAAACCTGAAGTTGGCCGTCGATCAGAATGAAAATAGAATCCACGGGGACGCCCTGCTCAATGATTGCCGAACCGGCGCGAATGGATCGCGGTTTACCGGCGGTGGCGAGCCAACTGGCATCCGCATCATCGAGGATGCCGAGAATGTAGAGTGCCTTTCGCATGTGTCCTCCTCCTCGTTCCAAACCCGAATTGCAAATCGCCTTCAACTTGACTCAACTCAGTTGGCGCTTGGCCATTTGTGCGAAGAGCCCGCCTTGCGCCATCAATTGGTCGTAAGCGCCCGATTCAACCAGCGAGCCCTTGTCGAGAACAAAGATGCGGTCTGCACGCATGACGGTGGAGAGGCGATGCGCAATGACCACGCGCGTGGCATTGAGCGCCTTCAGGCTCTGGCTTACGATCGCCTGCGTGCGATTGTCGAGCGCGCTGGTGGCTTCATCGAACAGTATGATGCGCGGCTTGTGAACAATGGCGCGGGCGATCAGCAAACGCTGCCTCTGCCCGCCGGAAAGCCCGCCGCCGCCCTCGCTGACCACTGTGTGCATTCCCATCGGCATGTTCTTGAGGTCATCTTCAAGCCCCGCCAGGCGTGCGGCATGCCAGGCGTCATCGATGGTGAGGGTTCCATCGCCGACGATATTCCGGAAAATGCTGCCCGTGCTCAGGCGAGCATTCTGCAGGACCACGCCGATCTGCCGCCGCACCTCCTGCACGTCGAGATCGGCAAGATCCTGTCCGTCGTAATAGATCGCGCCGGAGCCCGGTGTTTCAAAACCCAGCAACAGACGGAACAAGGTGGACTTGCCGCTGCCCGAGGGTCCCACCACCGCCGCAAACTGGCCTGGGGGGACGCTAAATGAGAGGTCACGCAGAACCAGTGGGCCCTCCTGGCGATATCGGAAGCTCACATGGTGGAGGTCGATGCCGCCGGTCAGCTCCGGCGGAGCGGTTTGTGAAGGCACGACCTCAGGAAGGGAAGTCAGGATGGGCTTGGCACGCTCGTAGAGCGGTACGACGTTGAGCACGGAGATCAACGCCGAGCTCAATTCCAGCGCGCCGGTGCTGAATTGCACGAAGGCTGCGACAAACGCGAGGAATTCGCCGGTGGTGAGTGTTGAGGCATCGGCATTTCTCATCAGCGAGCTTGCGGAATAGAAGATAACGACCCAAGCGAAGACGGGAAATGCCGAGTTGAAGATTTGGACGAGGTTGGAAATCTTCCGTGCACGCATTGACAGCACGCGCTGCCTCGAGAACTCACGCGCCCACACCGCGAAGGCGCGCGCTTCCGTCCCCGCAACTCGAAACTTCGAGATGCCGTTGATGAATTGCAGAGTCATTCCGGAAATTCGCCCACCGAGCGTTGAAACTTCGCGCAGGATTCGCACTTGCAACCCGCCGCAGAAGGTGAAGACGAGGAACGAACAGAGGACCAGGGTCGTGGCCATCAGCCCCAGCCGCCAACTGTAATAGAACATCAGCACACACGAGGTGATCGAGAACATTCCGGTGAGAATTGAGGCCAGAGCCGAGCCGGTAAGCGCCTCGCGAATCTGGCTGATCCCCAGGCTTCGCCGCGCCAGGTCGCCCGACGTAAACTGCCGGAAAAAGGGAACGGGCAGGGCGAGCAGGCGGTCCCACACGGCGGCCTGAATGGAAGCTTCCATTTTGCTTTGCAGGCGCAGGGTCGCGAGGCTCCGGGTGAGTGTGAACAGCGCGGTGGCGACCGCGCAGATCACCAGAAAGACGCTCAACTCCGCGAGTGTGCTTCGCTCCGCGCCGGGAATGACCGAGTCAAAAATAATTCCCGTAAAGATGGGAGTGACCATTCCGAGCAGACCTGCGGCAATTCCCATCAGCAAAACCGTGGCCGCGTCGGTGCCGCAATTCCTCATCCCGAAGGAAAGGATGTCGCGCAAGGTGAGCGCCTTGGGAGGGAAGGGGCGATAGAAAACGTAAGCGAATCCTTGAAGCTGCGCAGCGATTTCTTCATGAACGAGAGTTTTCGCGCGTGTGAAGGGATCGTAAAGATGATAACCGCGCCTCCCGGGAAGCAGGGCGACAGGCCGCTTGTCCTGGTCAACAAAGGCCACCATCGGTCCGCTTTCCATTTCCCACCAGCGGCCTTTCAGCATCACCTGGCGCGCGCGGAGGCGGGCCGCCTGCGCAAAGGCGCTCACCGGATCGCGATGCTTGATGAATTCCTGAAGCCGCGGAACGTGGGCGACCTGTATTCCACTCGCCGCGCTCACCAGCCGGCAAACCTGAATCAAAGGGTCAAGCGAGCTGCTTCCCGATTCCAAAAGGGTTTTTTCTTCGCCCCGCAGGGGCTCGGCAAGTTTGT
>JASHTZ010000181.1 GCA_030040295.1 Terriglobia bacterium
ATGCACGGAACGCCTGCTTCACGATTTTATCCAGCCGGTCGGTGCGCGGGTCACTGGGGTCCATTTCACGCATCAGCATCTGAGCAGTGGAGGTGATGACGGCGAGGGGAGTGTTTACCTCGTGGGCAATGCCCGCCGCCAGAAGGCCAATGGACGAAAGCTTTTCCGCCTGCAGCAACTGGTCTTCCAAATTCACGCGCTCCGTCAGGTCCGTGAAAATCAGCAGCCGCCCAATGACCTGGTTTTCCTTTCCGATCAGCGGCACCACGGAGAGATTCACAATCAAGCCACGATCTTCCGCGTTGCGTAAGCGGAATTTGTAGAGATTCAGCGAATGGTGCGGATCGGAAAGTCGTGTCAGCTCGGCGCGCAAATCCGCGGGAAAGATTGCTTCCAGGGTTCTTCCCATCGCCTCGGACCGGCTCAGGCCATAGAGGCGCTCGAGGGCGGAGTTCCACGATTCCACCTCACCCTCCAAGTTGCAGGCCAACACGCCGGCGTTGATGGATTCAATGATGTTCTGGCTGAAATCGCGCAGGGCTTGGTAATCGTGCGCGCGCGTTTCCAGCGATTCGTACAGTTGCGCATTCTCGAGGGCAATCGACACGTAACCGGCGATGGTTTGCAAGAGGTCGATATCTTCGTTGGAGAGGAAGTCTCCCTCGCGCGTCTTGCCCAGCCCCAGGTAACCGAGCGTCTGCTCTTTGACCTTGAATGGCAGGTAGTAGTGCAGGTCGAGTTGCTCGATGGATTTCTGCGCTCCGGGTGAAAATCCATAAACCCGGCGGACACTGTCAAAAAACAGGTAACCCTTGGCCAACAGCGGGTGCGAGGGATCGAGGAAGGTAGTGTCCATCTTGCCGGGGCAGTTCATGCCTCGCGAGCGCGCCAATCGGAAGCCCTCCGTTTCCGAAGCCAGAAAGACCGCCAGCCTGTCCACACCCAGAGTTTCCGACAAGCGATCGGAAATCTGCCGAAGCAGCTTGTCAACGTGCAGCTCCGACGTGAGTTCCCTGGCGAATTCCAGAAGGGTGCGGCGATAATCGTACCGTTCGCGATTGAAGAACCGGTCCACCCACTGCTGGATGTAATTCACCACCGGCTGAAAGAGAATGGCCGTAAGCACAATCGCCACCAACCAGGCGCCTCGGCTGTTGATGGGAGGAAATGTGGCCCGGAAAAAATCCGCAAAGACCGCAAGAAGCCCGAAGTAGAGACCCACAATGCCCGCGGTCGCAAGAGTGTAGGCAATCCCGCGGCGGAAGATGATGTCCACATCCATCAGCCGGTAGCGCACAATGGCATAGCCGAACGTGACAGGTAGGAAAACCAGAAATAGAGCTGAAGCATTCATCCAGGCATTGGGAACAAATCCCAGGAAGTAGGGCAGAGCGTAAAGGCCTGCGAAGGGAACAATGGCCAACCAGGTTCCGCGCGTGACCCATTTCAATTGGTGCTTCAGGATGGCGTCGCTGGCGCGCGCATAGGCATGATGCAGCGCCAGCGCGCCCGCCAGGAAGTACGCGCCCAGATAGAACATCTCAATCCGGTCGAGCAGCCAGCGCGCCTGGAGGAGTGGCAAAGGAAGCACCAGGATGTCCATCGCCACCAGGGCATGAATCACTCCCAAGATGGCTCCCGGCGCATAGAGGAGCGGGGCCACGTAGCGGCGCCCGCGAAGCAGCGTAGAGCGCTCCGGGAAGGTGAGGCAAAAGTGCAGAAAGAGCGCGGGCTGCAAGACCCACGCGATGACATTCAGCCAATAGATTGTCCAATCGAAAAGATTCAACTTGCCAGTGTACGCAAAAGTGTAGAGGACGAAGGACGCAAGGCAGAAGATATAAAAGTGCCGCGATTTGCGCGCCGTCCATCGCCGGAAGAGAATATAAGTGCCAATCAGAAGGTAAAGCAGCCCCACCAGCGCCAAGTAATTCCGAAACGAGCCGGAATTGCTCTGAGGACCTAGAACCAAGCTGGTATCAAAGGGTTCGCCATTCCGCGTCAGGCTGTAGGCAGCAAGCGACCATACACCGAGTTGGTAAATTTGCTGAACCGCTTCCGCAGCCGAGGTGATCGTCTCGCCGTTGATTGACTTGAGTTGGTCGCCTTCGCGGATTCCCGCGCGGTCTGCTGGGCCTCCATGCACAATGATCCATGCCGTGACCCCCTGAGGTGAGTCGATCCAAGACACGCCATCATCTGGAACCTGATACAGGTCGCGCTGCTGGTAGTTAAAGATCCCAAAACCCACCAGAACCAAGCTCAAAAGAGCGAGCGAGAGCGTGGTCAGTCGAAAGGCTGGAATTCTTGTGACCTTGACTTCCATTTGGTTCCTTGCGGAGTGCTATTTCCTAAGGAATTGTAGCACGTCGCGTTCCAGCACACAAGTTCGCAAGAATATATAAAGCATTCATTTTCATTGAAATACAGAAATTAATCCAAAAGAGTGGAGAGGCAATACAAAAGTCAGTATGTAGCATTCATTATTCCATATTGAATTTACAAAATGGAATTGCTAGCCAAATCTTCAGCCTTGAGTCCACTGAGCGCGTGAGGTCAGGCCGCGTATGGGGAGGTTTCCAGCCATTCGTGTAATTTGGGGATGGGGAGCGGCCGGCTGATGAGGTAACCCTGGGCAAGGTCGCAGTGATTGATGCGCAGGAACTCTAGTTGCTCTTTGGTTTCGACGCCCTCGGCCATGACCCGCAGGCCAAGATCATGAGCAATTTCGATTGTCTTCTGCACCACCACACGCGCATCAACCTTGGACTGCATTTCCTGTACGAAAGTCTTATCAATTTTCAGCTCCGTGGCCGGCACATAGCGCAACTGTTGCATCATGGCGTAGCCGGTGCCGAAATCGTCGATGGACAACTGCATGCCCTTCATTCGCAGGCGCGAAAGGATGTCGAGAGCGTTGGACAATTCGCGGATCAAGCTGCTTTCGGTAATTTCCAAGGTCAGATTTTTCGGCGGCACGGCGCACTGCTTCACCAGAGCCTGGACCTTGTCTGGAAATTCCAGGTCGTGCAGCGATTGCGCGGAGGTATTGATGGAGACCGTCAGGGGCGTACCGTCTTTACGCGTAAACTGGCCGATTTCGCTCAAGCCGCGTTTGATAACAATCCAGCCGAGCTGGTCAATCAGCTCGAGTGACTCGAGCCGGGCGATAAAGGAGTCGGGGAAAACCAGCCCGCGCTCCGGGTGCTGCCAGCGCACCAGGCCCTCGAGACCCACCACACGGCCAGTGGCAATTTCCACTTGGGGCTGATAATACAAAACGAATTCCTCGCCACTAACCGCGCGGCGCAAGTCGGCCTCCGGGATGGCAATGGGC
>JASHTZ010000182.1 GCA_030040295.1 Terriglobia bacterium
TTGCCGCCGGAGTAGTGATATGGAAAAAACAATCTGTCGACGCGATTTTTGACGCCGTATCGAGCGCCGCGGAAGAAGCAGGGTCGCGCACGCGAGTGCGGGTGAAGTGGATTTTCGACGCCATCCGCCATTTCGGCGTGGAGCATGCGCGCGAGGTGTTGAAAGCGGCTGCGCGCCTGCGCTCACGGGGCATTGCAGGATTTGGAATTGGGGGTGACGAAGCTCGTGGGCCTGCCAAACTCTTCGGCGAGGTTTTTCAGGAAGCCCGCGACCTGGGGCTTCATGTCGTGGCGCACGCCGGCGAGGCCTGCGGCCCGGAAAGCATTCGCGACGCCGTTGATCTGCTGGGCGCGGAACGCATCGGACACGGCCTTACCGCCCTGCAAGATCCCAACGTGGTTGCAATGCTGCGCGAGCGCCAAATTCCTCTGGAAGTTTGCCCCAGCAGCAACGTGTGCACGGGTTTAATTGCGCGATGGGAAGACCATCCGCTGCCAAGATTCCTGGAAGCGGGTTTGGCCGTAACCCTCAATTCAGATGACCCCGCAATGTTCGGAACAAGCCTGCAAGAGGAATTTCGGAGGGCTGCCCGATGCTTTGCGCCTCCCCCCAAAACCTTGGCGGGGTTGTGCCGGAATGCGATTCAGGCTTCATTCTTAAGCGCGGACGAGAAGCGGGCGTTGGAAATGGAGCTCGAAAATATCTGAAGGGCGAATGCCATAGCGCCGTTTGCCCACCGCCTACGGAGTTGTGCCGCCCGATTCGCGGAGAGTGTCGCGCAAGTGTTTGGTAAGCTCCGCGGAGAATGTCGCGACGTTGACGCCATCATCCCGATACACCACGCGTCCCTGGCGATCGAAAATGACCAGCGTGGGAAGCGCTCTTACATCGAGAAATTGATCCAGTCCTTGAGCGTAGGCCACGGGAAATGTCCATCCCTCCCGGCTGAGGAAGGCTGGGACGCCACTTCGGTCGGCATCGGTATTGAGCGAGAGGAAGGCGGCGTTAGAATCTCCACGAAAGTCCTCAGCCACTTTCTCGATGAGTTTGCCTTGCATGCGGCAGGGTCCGCACCAGGTGGCCCAGAAATCAATGACCACGACCTTGCCGCGGTAGCCTGCCAAGGGCAGCGGTGTGCCATCAAGATTCTCGAGAACAAAATCAAAAGGGTCATGGAGGCCGGCGTTCTGCGGGTTGTCTGCGTAAAGGCGATCGGCGAGTTGGGCGTTGAGTGCATCATATCGTGACAGCACAAGACTCCCTAATCCCTTCTCGGAACCGTGCTGCTGCAAATACAGGCTCCCCAGCTTGCGGCGGACCTCCCGGCGGCGCTCGGGGTCGGACGTCCTGTCAGGAAAAGCGAATGCGGTGAGGTAGTAATCCAAAGCGCGAGTCGAATCACCTTTCTGCAACACAGAATCGCCCAGTTGTTCAGCGACACGGGAGGTGGGGTAAATCGCGTAGCTTTTCTCATCATCGGCGATGGCTTTATCCAACTCGGCGGAATCTCGATAAAATCCCGCTCGTTGCGCATAGAGGGCCGCGATGCGCTCCGCCCATTGCTTCCCGGAATTATGACTCGAGCCCGCCGCCGCAGCCTGGTCGCGCTGATTCTCCGCGATCTTGATCAGACGTGAAGAGTACTCGATGGCCTCCCCGCGGCCGGCAGGGTCGTTGAGACGAGCCAACGCGTCAATGACGGTGGTGAGAACTTGCGGGTCGTTGGGCGTAATCTCAAGCAGCATCTGGCCGTAATGCGCAACGACGTCAGGGGCATTGGCATCGAGAGCATAAGTGCAGATCGTGCGCAGCACCAACTCACGACGCGAGGAATGGGGGAAGCGCTTGAGAAAAGCGTCCAGATTCCTGATGATGATTTGAGGGTTTCCTTCCGCCGAACGAAAAGCCTCGTCCAGGGCAGCCTGCTCTTCGATGTCGGTGGAGGTTTGCGTTGAAGGCGCCGCCACGGGCGGGCTCGCGCCGGCTTGCGCGGCGCGCAGGGAGATCCAACCTGTTGATCCCATGAGGCACACGCTCAGGGCAAATCGCAAAAGAACTCGTCGCCACCGTTCGTTGCTCGTATTCATCACGCCGGATCCTCTCAAAACACCGACGAAGCTAATCTAGAGGCAAGACTCGCGACGGGTCAAGGCGATTTCCCTCCGGCGCTGGAGGGCAGGCGGCTGCTATAATGCAGAACTTCCCCTGAAGCCGGGAGACTTAATGAAATCATCGCCAATTCGCGCCATCTTGTTTGACGCCGGTAACACTCTGGTTTATCCGCGGCTGGATTTGCGGGCTCGCGACCTGACCGAGCAGGGCTTCCCGGCGCGCGTCGAGGATTTTCACGCCGCAGAGCGCGACGCGAAGAAGAAACTTGATGTGTGGTTGTGGCCGCAAATTCGCAAGGGTGAAGTTCCGCGAACCATCGATCATTACTACTGGGTTGAATATCTCGCGTCGCTGATGAACATCATTGGCGCCCCGGCCTCGGAGCAGCAACGCTTGATTCAGCTCGTGGCCGATGGGTTCCGAGACATACGGACGTGGTCGGTGGTGATGCCGGAGACGCCGGCCTATTTGGCGACGCTCGAAGAACGGGGATACTTTCTGGGCGTCATCTCGAATTCCGTCGGAACCATTGAAGATCAATTACGGAACGTAGGGCTGCGCGACTATTTTCAGGCGGTTTTTGACTCGGCGATCGTGGGCGTGGAAAAACCTCATCCTGAGATTTTTCAAATGGCCGTCGCCAAGGCAGAAATCCCGGCGGGCGAAGCCGTCTTTGTCGGTGACACTCACGCGACTGACGTGGGCGGGGCGCAACTTGCCGGTTTACGCGGTGTGCTGATTGACCGCATAGAAGCCTACCCCGAGGCAGAATGCCCGCGCATTAAGTCTTTGCCCGAACTGGACGCCGTGCTTGAGAAACTCTGAGCCGGCGATTCCGAGGTTTGTCACTTGATGCCTAGCGGAGGGCGTAAGCCTCCTCGATGGACCAGGACGGCGTGCCGCCCGGCCGGCTGGCGACGAGAGCGGCCACGCGGTTGGCAAAGTCGGCAATTTGTGGTGCCGGCCATTTCAAGCTCAAGCCGTGGGCAAATGCGGCGGCGAAGGCATCGCCCGCTCCCACGGTATCTTGCGCTTTCACATTGTAGCCCGGCGCTTCAATGAATTCCCCGTTCACAAGCAACACGCATCCCTTTTCTCCGCGTGTGACGCAGGCGGATTGCCAGCCAAATTCCGACGAGTAGGAGCGGCAGAATTCCTCAAGAGAGTGCGATGGGCGGCCAAGCATCTGGTCAATCGCCGCAGCTTCCTCCTCGTTGAGTTTTACCACTTGGCCGCGCGCCATCAGCTCCCTCAAAAGAGGAACCGTGTGGTGGTCCTTGCGAAGGTTGACATCGTAGAGTAGTCGCGCGCCGCAATGGGAGTCAATCAGGCGGTAAGTCAGTTCGCGGGCCTGTGGGCTCATTTGAAAGAGAGTTCCGAAGTAGATCCAGTCGGGCGCCGGTGTCAGGAGCTCCGCCACCTCTCGTTCCGTGAGTTCGGGAGCGTCATAAGCTGCAGGGTGATGCAGGGTGAAGCGAGGCACTCCCGCCGCGTTCAACTCCACTGTGACGATGCCCGTGGGGTGCGATGGAATCTCGCTCACATAGCGCGTCGAGAGGGCCAATTCCGCCATGCGCTTGAGCACGCGACGCCCGCGCTCATCCTTTCCGACAGCACTTACGAAAAAAACCGTGTGCCCCAGGCGCGCCGCGTGGGCGGCGAAATTAAGCGCTGCGCCTCCCAAATACTCCTTTTCTCCAATAATGTCCCAAAGAACCTCGCCGATGCTGACAATTTTCACCGCGCGGCCTCCCGAAATTTATCTGCCCGATTTGCCCGAACCCGGCGTTACGACGGCCGTAACAGCGTGAATCTATCCGGCGCGCAGGATCAAACTCCAAGATGACAATTCAGGAATGTGTTGGTTAGAGACCAAGCCTGCCGGGCGGCGGCGGGGTTGTAGCTGGGACGGGCATCACAGAAAAATCCGTGGTCGGCATCCGAGAAGTGGACATTCACGAAAGGCTTCCCGGCTTTTCGCAATGCCTCTGCCACCGCTTGCGTTTGCTCGGTGCCAATGTGTTTGTCCAGCCCGCCCCAAAACAGGAGCTGCGGAGCGTGCAAACTGGCGGCTCGATCGAGCATTCCAGGTCCCATGGGGTTTGGCGCGATGCCGCCACCATAAAATGAAACCGCGGCCTTGACCGGGAGAATGGAATTTGTGAGGAAAGATACGCGCCCACCCATGCAGAACCCAATGCAGGCTATGGGAACATCCGCCTTCCCGAGATTCTCACGAAGCCATGAGTAGGAGGCGCGGACATCCGCTTCCAAATCCGGATCCCTTAGGGCGCGAACGTGGGGCACGACCGCCCCGAAGTCGTTGTAGGCCCCCTCGAATCCCATTGCGGTGCGGTGGAAGAGTTCAGGGGATAGGGCAAGGTATCCTTCGCGTGCAAATCGGTCCGTAACGTCACGAATGTGCGCGTTTACTCCAAAGGCTTCCTGAAACACCAAAAGACCGGCGCGAGGAGATCCGCCTTGAGGTCCGGCCCAATACGCGCGCATCGACGTATCATCTGCGATGTGCAAACTGACCCGGTCTGTATGGACTTCACCCATGGGCACTGCCCGCCTCATTCGCGTCTTTGGCTGTCAAAACCAAACGCGCGAGAGAACTCATGATATCGCAAAACAGAATACATCGCTCGATCAACCACAAGGAGTTCGGGGGCAGATTCGTTTCTCAGGATCGTTGCTTGGGCAGGACCTAGTGTAGTGCGCCACGCAGATTGCAACTTATGCTGAGCCCCAACGGGGCGAAATAACGAAGCCCAGGCCGGGGGCCTGGGTTGAGAGTGCGCGGCAAAGGTCTGAATTCAAGCCCTGAAAGGGCGAAATAGGTATTCCGCCTCTTCAGGGCTGGGGGTTGTTGCGGTTTCGACGACCCAGGCCGTTGGCCTGGGCTTTGGTAGGTCGCCCCGTTGGGGCTCAAAAAGCGGCCGCCACAAGTTGCATTATTTGCGGCGCACTACACTAGGTAATCGCGCGCAGCAATGGCCTCACGAAATTCAGCAGGCAAATTGCGAGAGCCGGTTTTGTGGCTAGTAGCAAGCGATGGTCAGCGCTCCCGATTCGTAACTGTTTGGCACGCAGCCGTTTCTATAAACCGGCAGACCCCGCGCCGTTCGCCGTGCGCGTTCACGCAACAGACTTAAAGTTCGATACACAATCATTTAATTGCCAAAACCGATGCCACAGCCTTGCTGGTCGTGCTGTCATACAGCGCGTAGGTTGTGGCTTTCACCGAAGGCTGATTTAATGCGAAGCCGACGTTGCCGAAGTAGCCTGACGCGCTGTAAACCTGGCCCTCGCAGTTCGTCCATGCCTGGTAAGGAAACGGCAGGTAGGTAGCGGTTTGCACGCATTCATTGCTGCTGCCGTCTGTTCCGGTTATTGCCAGCGCCGCGAAAACGATGTCGTCAGAACCGGTCATTGAGCAGGTTGGCCCCGTCAGGGTGTTGGCGGCGGTAGAAATCGTCGTCGAATTCGCGCAGTCGAGGCTGGCCGTACCGCTGGTTTTCCCAAACTCGTAACCGCCAACGTAATAGGTGTCTGAGGCGTTCGCCGTTAAGCTTGCAGATGTGTCCCCGGAAAGGTCCGAGGGAATGAGGCAGGCGCTTACCGCCCCCACCCCGGAAAGTGAACCCGTAAAGCCGCTGACGATGGAGCCATTGGTTCCCCCGATGCTGCACGCGGTAAGCTCGTCTCCTACCCCTCCAACTGCGACGAACAGGAAGGCTTT
>JASHTZ010000183.1 GCA_030040295.1 Terriglobia bacterium
TGAGCCCCCGAAGCGGCTGAGAGACCTTCTTTGGACTCCGGCGGCCGTCCGCACTTTACCCTCATTCAAAGGGGCGGAACTCGGTGAGGTTCTACTTCCCGTGCTTGCTCCCTCCTCCGGGCAACACTCCGACGATGCAGTCCGGCTCGGAAGGGCCACGGTCTGGGAGCAGCGCGACGGATATCCTGAGGAAGTTCCGTTTGGCCAAAAGATGTGGCTGGTGGACGACGAGGAAATCCCCTTCCTGGAATTGCGCTCAATGGAGTTCGCCCCTGCCCAGCCAGGAGAATGACGAATCATGGCACTCGCTGAGAGTCTACTAAAACCCATCGAAGGCGAGAATCCCAGCGGCGCCGATCTTCGCTACGATGACCTGTATGCGAAGATCAAGGAAGCCCGGCGAGAAGAGGCTGTTCCGCCCGCCGGAATGTCCGAGAGCGACCGCAAGATCGCCGACAATCCACAGGTCATCAAACTTGCCACAGATGCTCTCTCCAAGAAAACCAAGGATTTGTGGCTGGCGGTATGGTTGACGGAGGCCTCAATCAAAACCGTCGGCTTCAGCGGCCTCTTGGACGGTCTGACCCTGTGCCACGGATTGGTTGACAAGTACTGGGACACGCTTTATCCCGAAATTGAAGATGGCGATTCGGAGTTGCGGGCCGCACCTCTGGAGTTCCTGGCGACAAAGCTCGATCTTCCTCTCAAGGGCGTCCCTCTCTATCAAAAGGCCCCTTACGGCCTTACGGACGTGCAGGAATCCCGCAAGCTGGGATATGAGGCCGATACCAAGACCGACGAGGCAAAAAAGGCTCGCGCCAAGGCGATTGAGCAGGGCAAGGTAGCCCTGGAGGCGTTGGACAAGAGCTTTGAAGAATCGCCCAAGGCTTTTTACGCTAAATCCGAGAAGGACCTTGACGAAAGTCTCAAGGCTCTCAACTCGCTCAAGGAACTTTGTAACGAGAAGTTCGGTGACTCCGCGCCTTCCCTCAACAAACTGGAAGGTTTGTTGGGAGAGATTCGCCCGGTTGTACACGGATTTTTGCAGAAAAAGCGTGAAAAGGAACCGGATCCGGTTGAAGAGACCGCGTCTGAGGCGGGCGGCGAAGCCGGAGCTGAGGAAGGAGCACCTGCCCGAGCGGGTGGGACGGCCGGTCCCAGCGGCATCGTTATACCCATCGCCGACCACGAGCCTGCCGAACGCCGTTCAGCGATCACCGCCGTTGCCAGCGGCGCCGCGGCACTGCGTAAAATCGATCCCGGCAACCCTGCTCCTTACCTGATGATGCGCGGTCTGCGTTGGGGCGAGTTGCGAGCTGCCTTGAGCAAACAGGATTTGACCCTGCTGGAAGGCCCGCCCTCGGAACTTCGCCGGCACATCAAGCGGCTTGCCATTGAGGGGAAGTGGAACGAATTGTTGGAGGCCACGGAGAACTCCATGTCACTTCCTTGCAGCCGCGCCTGGCTGGACCTCCAGAAGTTCACGGTTGACGCGTGCGCGGGATTGGGCAGTGAATATTCCGGCATCGCCATCGCCATTCGCAGCGAATTGAAGACCCTGCTGCACGACTTTCCGCAGGCGATGGATGCCTGCCTGCTCGATGACACTCCCGCGGCGAATCATGAAACTCGCGCGTGGTTGCAGGGCCTGATGGCCGAAAAACCAACTCCTGTGCCTGCCCCTGCTCCAGCGGTAGACGGTGCACCGGTTCCGGAAGGCGCTCCTCCAGCGGAAGGCGCCCCGCCGGTGGCCGCTCCGGTCATCGAAAATCACTCCGCGCCCGGCTGGCACCGACGATTTGTGGACAGCTACGATCTGGCTCTTGAAGCGCTGAAAGCCGGGCAGGCCGAGAAGGCCATTGACACCATGACGCAAGAGGTGGAGAGGCAGCTTACCGGAAGAGGAAAGTTCTTCCGCAAGTTGCAGCTTGTCGAAATCTGTGTCGCAGCCGGGAAAGCCCCGATTGCCCAGCCCATGATTGATGAGTTGGCGCAAAGCATTGAAAACAATAAGTTGGAATCGTGGGAAAACCCCAAAACGATTGCCAAAGCTCTTGTGACGATTATGAAGAACAGCGTGAGAATTCAGAACGATCAAGGGGCGCGACAACAAATTTTCCAAAGAGTCGTTCGCCTTGACCCCGTTCAGGCCGTCACCAGTCTTGGAGGCTAATGCCATCGGTTGAGAAGGAAGGCCCTGTAACCTTATCGGTCTTGGACCGGCTCATCGATCAGGAACCGGAACGAAATCTGGAGCCCCCCATGTTGAGGGCGCAGTCGTTGCGGGAACTGCGTGCCGCCTTGCGCCGTGACCTGGAGTGGCTTTTCAATACGCGCTGCCCCATTGAAGAACCTCCGGAGTCTCTTCGCGAAGTCGAGCGCTCGGTCTACAATTACGGCGTTCAGGACACCGCCAGTCTCTTTCTTCGGTCCCCCAAGGACCAGGAATTCCTGACGAAATCCATCAAAACCGCGATCAACATGTTCGAGCCCCGATTGATGGGTGTGAAAGTGAACCTCGAACCTTCTTCCGACGAAGTGCGTGGAATCCACTTTACCATCGAAGGGATGCTCCGCATGGACCCCGCTCCGGAGCCGGTTTTCTTTGACACCATGTTGGAGCCGACCAAGGGCGAATACAGGGTCAAGAGCGAATAGCATGCGGGACGAACTTCTCGATTACTTCGAAAACGAACTCACTTTCCTCCGGCAGATGGGGAAGGAATTCGCCGAGAAGCACCCCAAGATCGCCTCACGGCTGCAACTGGATGCGAATCGCTGTGACGACCCGCACGTGGAGAGGCTGCTGGAGGGTTTTGCTTTTCTCGCCGCCCGCATCCATCTGAAAATTGACGATGAGTTCCCGCAAATTACCGAGGGATTGCTCAACGTCCTCTATCCCCATTTTCTTCGGCCTATCCCTTCCATGTCGATTGCCCAGTTCCGGCTTGACCCGGAGCAGGGGAAACTCACCACCGGTTTGAACATCCCGCGTGGATCGATTCTTTATTCGCGGCCGGTGGACGGCGTCCCGTGCAAGTTTCGGACTTGCTACGACGTGACTCTGTGGCCTGTTGAGGTGGCGGATGCCAAGTGG
>JASHTZ010000184.1 GCA_030040295.1 Terriglobia bacterium
CTGGTGAGAAACGCGTAGCACGAGCCGAGGCTGGTGCCCACGATTCCAAGCTCCCGGTAGCCCTGGGCCTCCAGCCAATCGACGCAGCAGCGTGCGTCGATCACCGCCTGGCGCCCGGCGTCAATCGTTCGCCCGATGTTGGCGGAAACGGCGTAGTCCGCGCGCGCGGTTTCCACCGGCTTGCGATAGTCGTGGTAGGGAAGGCTCAAGCGCAGTGCCGAAATTCCCAGCAGGTTGAAAATCCGGCACAGCGCGTTGTGGTCCTCGGGACCGCAATTCCACTGCGGCAGCACCACCAGCGCGCGGCGGCGCCCGGCGGCGAACCATCGCGCCCGCGCCTGATTGTTCACCGCGTGAGGCGTTTGCACGGGCGAAGTGAAAAGCAGGAAGTCGCCATTCAGCCGGAAGTCCGTCGGCGTTTCGTACCGGTAAAACTCGTCGCTGTGCGCGACAATCTGCTGGTTCAGGTGGGCGAAGTACGCCTCGGGATTCGCTTGCGCCATGTGCCGGGTGCCGTTGGGAACCGGCCAGCGATCAGTCCAATCGAGCCCCCAGTCCAGCGGGCGCACCACGCGGTTGGTGTCCCGCGCGTTCAACCGGGTTTCCCAGGCGTGCATCCAGTTTCGATAGCGGTTCAACATGTCAATGCGGCCTCGTCCAGAGTGCTCGATTATACCCGTTCCTGTGTTCGGGCAAACTCTTCGAGAGCCTCAACGCCACGTTCCATGGGGGCGGAGTGGCCGAAGATCAGGGCTTTGATGGTGGTATCGGCGGCCAGGCGGCGGGCAAGGCTCACCAGCGATTGTTTGTTCTGCGCGGTATTGTCATTGAAGATCCACGGCGCGCCCTTCAGGCGGCCGTCCCTGCCGTGGTTGGCGCTGTCACCCATGAAAAGATTCTCGCCAATGGCGAACGCCGCGCTGCCCGGAGTGTGCCCCGGCACGGCGAACACGCGCACGCGATGGGGACCAAGATCAAACTCGTCGCCATTGTGGAGCAGGCGCGAAAGCTTGACCCCCATCGGCTTCGGAGGCATAAAGATCAGAATCGGCGCCCCGCCGTTCGACCGGCCCTCCACTACGTCCACCTCCGCCTCCAGCGCCATCACCTGCGCGCCAGGAAATTTATGCACGGCGGCAACGTGATCGCGATGGCCGTGCGTGAGCAGAATGTATTTGACGTCACCAGGGGTCAGACCCTGCCGCGCAAGCTCTGCCGAGATAGCCTTCCCCTCGACGTCATTCCCGGCATCAATCAACGCGGCCTCGTGAGGCCCCAGCGGAACCACGGCCGCGCAAACAATTCCGTCCTTAATCACGTTCGCGTCGTTTAACGCCGCACGCGCCGGCAGGGGCTTCCACCCCAGCATTGGGCCCACGACAATTCCGACCAACACCATCAGCGTAACGACGATTGCCCCAACGATGATTAGCCACATTCTGAAACACTCCGCGTCAATGTGAGTATATACCTGCGCGTTTTGTAGCGGCGCTCTGCGAGCGCCGACGGCGGACGGAGACCGCCGCTAGAAGCGCACGGAATCGGTGACTTATCTATTGCGAGCGGATTTTCGTGAGTCGTGGAGGTGAGCAGTGGAACGAAGAAGCGAGCGCAGAGCTTGATTCACTGCCGCAGAGTTTCGAAAAACTCTTGCGACGTCAGGCTCAAGGACCGCGACATTGGCACCCTCTCTGAGAATGCGCCGGAAGTATTTGCCTCGAACTGCCTGGGAGTAATCAAAGTTATATTCAGGCCGCAAATCATTCAGTCGTGCCGAATTCTTCGTTTTCATGCCGTTTGATTTCCTTCGGTGTAGCGCGTCGGGCACTGATCAAGCGAGTCGCATCATCTCGCTCAACGTGGCAGATAACCAAAAGCTGAGCGCGGGTCGAATATCCCACCGTAATAAACCGATCCTCGTCATCCGAATGGTCAGGGTCTGCGAAAGTGGCAGCCAGAGGGTCGTAAAACACTGTAACAGCTTCATCGAACGTAACGCAATACTTCTTGATGTTCGATTTGGCTTTTCTGGCATTCCATTCAAATTGCATTATACCACTCTCTTCGCGCTCACCTGAATCGTAGCAAATTTAATCGTGATGCCTAAGCATGGGTGGGGACACTCGCACCACGACTCTGCAGAACACCGCACATTGCTTGACGCCCGCTCGGATTGTCCTTAGACTAGGACTTTAACCAGAACCTGAGAGCTTGTGCCCGGTATGATGTTAACTCGGCGACTGTTATTGAGCGTGGGATTGATTGTGGTTCCTGCGAGCTGCCTGCTGGGCCAGACGAGCCCTCCGATTCTTCCGCTCAGCGGCGTTCATGCCGGATTGCAGGGCGTGGGACGCACCATCTTCGAAGGCGACAAAATTGAAGAATTCCAGGTGGAAATTCTGGGCGTGCTGAAAAACGCGATCGCCCCTAAGCAAGATCTGATTCTGGCGCGCCTCTCCGGCGGCCCCCTGGCCACCACCGGAGTGATTGCCGGCATGAGCGGCAGCCCGGTGTATATTGACGGCAAGCTGGTGGGCGCGGTTTCGCACGCCTTTCCCCTCTCCAAGGACGCGATTGCGGGAATCACACCCATTGAAGAGATGCTGGCGGTGGGCAATTCCCCTTCGCCTACGGCGGCGCGCGCTGAGGTGACGCCCAGTTATCGAATCGTGCGGGTCTCGGACGGCTCGCCGGGCCTCGACCGGGTGATATTGGATGACGGCCAGAATCCCGCAGCGCTCTCGGTTACGCCGCAGGAGAATTCGATTTCCAACCTGCTGCTTCCCTTGCGTTTTGGGGGGTTTTCGAAAACCGCCATTGACATGTTCGCGCCGCAGTTCCGCCGGCTGGGCCTGGAACCCGTTGCCGGCGGAATGATTTCCGGCAGCGTTGCAAACCCTCGCCCCAGCCCCACGGACCTTGAGCCCGGCTCCATGATCAGCCTTCTCTTGTTGAATGGCGACCTGGAACTGAACATTGACTGCACGGTCACGCTGCGTCAGGGAAACAATCTTTACGCCTGCGGTCATCAGGTGCTGGCGGCGGGCCCTGCGGCATTTCCCTTCGCTCCCGCGCACGTCATCGTGACCATTCCCAGCATCGCGTCTTCTTTTAAGATTGATGCCCCCGGCGAGGTGATGGGCACTATCGAGCAGGACCGGTTTGA
>JASHTZ010000185.1 GCA_030040295.1 Terriglobia bacterium
TGAAACCCGGTCGCCAGATAAAAGCTCTCCGCCGGCGCAATGATGGCAAGCGCGTCCTCCGCGCGGCCGGCGTCCAGCGCTTTTTCCATTTCATACAATCGGCGCGAAAGCATTCGGGGTGAGAGAATAGCCATCACTTTTTCACGCAGGGCGGAATCCTGCGCGGCGCCGGTGAGCAACTCTTCCCCAAATTCCTGATAGAGCGCCACGGCATGAAGCTCGTTGGGCGTCACCTGCCACCAGCGCGGCAGCACGGCACTGGTGATGAGTGAGGGAACGAGGTCCTCCCAGATGAGCGACTGCACATTTTTCGGAACAATGAATTCCTGCTCCACTGCCGCCAGAACGTAAGGAAGGTCGCAAAGCCCGCCGGTCAGGCGCACGCCGCCGCCGGAGGTGTCTCCGCGGCCGACGAGGCGCGGTATCGTCCAGGGCGGCTCGGAGCCGCGCGACAAGTCTCCGGAGAAATCGTGCCGCCGGATGAAGAGGGGGTTGTTAAGAAGCATCTGCGCCCCGGGCGGCTCATAGTACGCGTAGTTCAGTCCCGTGAGGAAGTCGCGTAGAAACGGAACCAGGCGTCCCCGCGCATTGGCAATTTCGTTGGGCGTGTCTTTGGAGTGCAGCGCTTCCGCGATGTTCGTATCCATTTCGGCTTGAGTGTGCGCGTCGCCGAACCGCCCGGTGGTCCATTCGACTTTTTCGCCCGTGGAGAAGATGGGCTTGGGCATCTCAAACTCGCGCAACTCATCAGCGAGCGGAACCAGCGAATCCGCCGCGACTTTTCCCTGCGCCACGCGCGGCAGGCCATCACCCAGTTCCAGCAGCGTATCGAGTGAAACCAGCCGTTGCGCTTCGAGGACCGTCCGAATGCGGTTGGCCATCTCCTCCCGCACCTTCGCGCGGGCGGGGCTGGTGGGCGGCGGTCCGGCCACCAATTCGATGAGGGCGTCCTGTGAAACTTCCAGCTTGCCCGTCGCAGCGCGCATCAGTTCGTCGAGCGAGGTGCGCGTGGCATCATAGAGCTCGGCATTGGAATGGATGACCGCGAAGGGATGAATCACCCGCTGCCAGGAATTATTCTGGTCCGAGACGGGTATCTGCCGCTGGCGCGCCAGGATTTGCCAGAGTCCAGACTGGGCTTGAAACATTCCAATCGTCTCGGCCCGCAATGTGGAATCAGGAATGCGGTCGAGAGCCTCCGCGACGCCCATGAACTCGTTGATCGAGGCGTCGTTCAGCGCATGGAATTCCGCGAAGGCCAGGTATTGATCGCTGTACTCGGGGAATTTTCTGGCCATCAGCAGGGCAGTCCGGGGGCTCAGGGGTTTTTCCGCGCCTCGCGCCCGGTCGATTTCGCTCAGCCCCAGGTAGGTCTCGAGCGGCCCCTTCGGCGTGTAGTCGCGAGACAGCTCGAACATCGTCTCAATCAACTGGTCGGGAGTTTTCAAATTCAGGGATTTCTTTGACAACGCGCGGGCGCGCTTGGATTCCGTATCGCGAATGATCGCTGTCCACACTTCCAGGTTTCCCGGCACATGCGGCTCGCCATTCGCTTCCAGGGGCATGCGGGTGACCAACAGGAGCAGCCCCGGGTCAGGCCGGAAGACCGACTTTGCAGGGTTGGGCGAGGGATCGTGGCTGAGGAGCGCCTGGTAATTGCGAATCAGGCGATGCGGCTCGGTGAAGTATGCCTGCTCCGGGCCGCTTATTCGTGACAGCGCGTCATAGTAAGGGGCAATCCAGCCGTTGTCCTTCGTCAGGAGCGCGACTACAAATTCGCCGGGCGAGTGAGGGCTGACGCCCACCAGATTTTGCCATGCCGATTCCGCCTGCGGCCCGCCCGGCACCTGCACGCGCCCGGAACGGATGCGCAGTTGCTCACCGTAGAAATCCAGCAGCGGCGCGAGCGGCAGGAGCCTGTCAATTCCCGGAGCGGCGCGCAGCGAGTTGCGCGTTTCCTCGTCAATTTGCGCCAGCGCCCAGTAGAGCCGCGCTAATCCCGGGTCGCCCAGCAGCGCGTCCAGCAAGTCCTTGTGGTTCTTGTTCCGGTCGTTCTCCATCCACAATCCGGCATCGAACATCACCGGCAGTTGCGTTTCACGATAGGGAAACACAAAGGGTTTGCCGGTCTGAAGGTCGCGCTCCAATTCTGACAGGGGAAATCCCGAATCGACGGCCGTGAATGCGCGGCGGGAATTGTTGGTTTCGAGTGTGGCGGCCGGGCCGCAGGTCTCGCGCAGCCGGTAGCCAATCACCGCCAGCAGACGCTGCGCATTCTCGCAACTGGAAACTCGAATGTTGCCATCGGGGCCCGCCAGCGCCCGCAATTCCCGCGCTTGGTCGACGTAGCGCCGAACCAGCACGAGGTATTCGGTGGGTGAGGAGGCGCGGCTTGACCCGCCGTAGCCGTCCAATACCACTTGATGCGACAACAGGGGAAGCACTTCTTCCGGCTTCACCATGCGGCTCACCGCCGCCATGCGCAAAAAGGGCATGAGCGGGCCGGGAAGATCCAGCGTGGGCGACGGAGCGGTTGGATTGCCCGAGCCGGACTTATCCCCGCCTTTCGCACCTGAGGAGTTGGGCGCCGCACACCAGGCTTTAAATTGAAAGATTGAAACGGCCAGCAGGAGAGTGGCTACCGTTACTGACAGTGGGCGATAGGAAGATTTCATACCGTGGTCCCTTCCCGAGCCTTCGTGCCGAATTGTCTTTTCGGAGTCCTGTCCCACGAGGGACGGCCCTGCTACCTTGAGTCCAAGCCGTCTCGGGATGGGGTCCGGGCGCTGAGCGATGCGCTGACATTTCCGCCTCTGTACGGCCTCTGAATCTGTTTGTTGGTTCCGGACCGAGTCACCCGGTAGCAGGGAGTATACACCAATTGATTTCGAATGGAAGAGGGGCGCATAAGATTTTTGACCTCTGAAATGCGAGGCTGCAATGCTTGACGCTGCGACCTGCAAAAAGGGTTGCTGGGTCAGGGGGAGTAAACGTGCCGGCCTTTCGAAATCACATGATCGATTTTTAGGGTATCGGTTTCCTGCCGGAAGAGGACCAGATTTGCGGGCTGGCCCGGAGCAAGGTGCGAGCAGACCCCGCCTCGACCCAGTAGTTTGGCGGGGTTCGCCGTGGCCGCCTGAATTGCTTGCGCAAGACCGCACTGCGAAAATTTTATAAAGACTGCCAATCCGCGATTCATGGTGAGCGCGGAGCCGGCCATCGAAACGCGGTCCGCGCGCACGACCTGGCCCGAAGGCAACAGCTCGATGTCCGTTCCCACCAGCGAGTACTTTCCCGGCGGCAGCAGCGCGACGTGCACGGCGTCCGTCACCAAAATGCAATTATCGATTCCTTTGGCGGCCACAATGATTTTGACAACGTCGGGGGGAAGATGAAATCCGTCGCAAATCAGGCTGGCCTGCAATCGATTGTCCGCGAGTTGGCCCCAGAAAGGCGCCTTGTGCCGATGGAGGAGAGCCGGGCAGCCATTTCCCAAGTGCGTATTGAGGGTGGCGCCCGCCGCCGCCGCGCGATGCACGTCCTCCGGAAGGCCGTCCGTGTGGCTGAGGGCCACGATCACGCCTGCTAATCGCGCCTTGCGGATGAATTCCTCCGCGCCGGGCAGCTCCGGCGCAATGGTGATGATTCCGATTCTGCCGCCGGCCGCGCTTTGCAACTCCTGGAATTCCTCCCAGTTCGGGTGCCGCATCCACTTGGGATCGTGCGCGCCGTGCGAGTCAAATGGGGAAAGATAAGGTCCCTCGAGGTGATAGCAGGGAACGGCATGGGCAAAGTCGGAGTTCTGCGCGCGAGCCTGCTCGAGAATGGCGAAGTTTTTCCCCATGGCGGGAAGGGAATTCGTGATCAGCGTGGGGCAAATGGTGGTGGCGCCGGTGCTCCACAGCGCGGGCAGAACACCGATGGCCTTCTCCACGTCCAGGTCCGCGCTCGAAAAATCAACTCCTGCAAAACCGTTGATCTGGATGTCGATGAATCCCGGGCTGAGGAAGGGCAAGCCGCCTTTTTCAGGCCCGCCAATCGCAACGGAGGTGATGTTTTCTCCCGATATTTCAACCTTCGCGCAACCCGCGCCGGGAATGTTACCCTCCAATTGCATCTTTGCCTCACGAATATTCTGGTAACGGCCAATCCGACTTCGTCAGCGCGAAAACTTTCCTACACGCTGGCATATCGTGTCAAGACCCCCCCAAGGAGTAGCGCCTCAGTCTGAATTTTGGAGCCGGCTCGGCACATCGTAACCAGCCGCCCATCGCTGTAGCGGCGCTCTATGAGCGTCGCATTTAGGGGCTTGTCCGTCATCGCACGGAGCAAGCCCCTGCGACGGTCAATAGACCGCCGCTACAGAATTTCAAACTGAGACACTACCCAAATCGCCAGCGAAACCTATTGTGGCGTTTCGATGACGATGGTGTGCTGCCCGCCGGCGGGGAAATCGAAAACAATCCGGCCTTCGCCGATTTCCGCGTGGCCGTCTTTGGTGTAAGGGTCGTGCGGCAGCACCGGCCAGAGGGCCGTCACGTCCGGGGGCAGGAGGAATCGCACTCCCGCCAGCTCAAACCATGCGCCGGGGCGCAATTCGAATGGCGTGGAGGAAAGCGT
>JASHTZ010000186.1 GCA_030040295.1 Terriglobia bacterium
TGGTGCCATCCGTCGAGGCAGAGGTGACGTAACCCTGGGGCGCTTGGCGGGCGGGAGCGGGCGCAGGAGCGGGAGGGGCGGGGGTGGCGACGGCGGCCACCTGGGGAGCGCTGGCCGCAGCGGCCTGGCCAGTCAGTTTGCTGACGGCACTGTCCGTCTCCGCGCGCAAATCCGCCAATGCGGTTTTGAGCTTGGAAAAATTCTCCTCATTGCCGATGCGCAGCGAGGAAAGCATCTCGTCCAGGTCCTGGAGTTGGTGTTGCTGGCGGATGATGACGTTCTGGAGAGTGGCCTGGTTCTGCTTGAGCTCCACCAATTGCCCGTTCAGGGCCGCTACCTGGTTTCCCATCGCCTGCATCTGGTCAAGGATGGCCTTGAACTGATCATCCAAGTATTTCTGCTCGTCATCCTTGAATTTGGGAAAGGCGCTCGGGGTGACGCAAAGAAGCAGGAAAGTGCCAAGAATAATCCGGCGAATCATCGTAAAACCTCCGCGGCATTTTTTTGGGCGCATCGCCGGCGGCGTCCCTGTTATTGACTGGTGAGAGTTATGTTAACAGGGGTGGTCTGATTTGCCACGACCGTAACTTGCTGCTGGACCGGCTTGAAACCAGGGAGTGAGAAGACCAGCGTATGCTGCCCGACTGACAATCGAAAAGACGTGGGAGTCTTGCCGTTCCCGCTGATGAGCGAACCGTTCTCAAGCACCGTGGCCCCGGGCGGAATGGTGCGGGCTTCCACAATTCCAGTGAGGACCGGAGCTTTGCCACTTATCCCTTTGAGGTCTCCGTTCTTGAGATTGACGGTACCTTGACTGGGTTGGGCCCCATCCCACTTGATCGTGTAGGTATGGGTGCCGGGAGCTAGAGTGGCATTGACGGGGGTCTTGCCGTAGGATTTATCGTCAATCAGTACCTCCACTCCAGGCGGGTCGGTGACGATCTTAAGACCTGCGCTGGGAGCGGAGAGGTTGCCCATCAGACTAGCCGTTTGCCCAGCGGCAATCGTTACGGCCTGCGTGTACGGATCATAGCCGTCCATGGAAATCTTGATGTTGTGGGTGCCGGCGGGGAGGTTCGGAATTGTGGTCGGCGTTACCCAGCTCGAATCGCTAACTCCATCCACGGAAATCTTTGCTCCGCTCACGTTGGCATTCACCATCAATTGACCCATTTTGCTCGCCGCGGCGTGAGTGTGATTATCAGCCTTGCCGGGCGCGGGCTTGGGCGCTGGAGGTGCAACGGCTGCGGGCGAAGGTGTGGCCGGCTCGGCAGGCTCGGGCGCGGCGGGTTGGGTGGTGCTCGGCGTGGCCGGAGCGGTGGCGCCCGGGGCTGCGGTGGTCACGTCCTGGGGCGCCGGCTGGGTTGCCGCCTGCGTTGTAGGTTGGCCGGCAGGCTCAGTTGCGGATGGATTCACCACGGGCGGGGTCTGCTGCTGCGCTACTTGTTCCGTCGCCAGCGCGGATTTCGTCTGCGGCCGTATCATCCACCAGTAGCAGGCGCCACCCCCAATCGCCACGATCAGCAGAGCCGCAAGAACCCACACAATCTGCGGCACCGATTGCCGGCGTGCTTGCGCGGGTGGAGTCATATGGATGTTGAGCGGCGCGGCATCGCTCGAAATGGGCGTTTCCGCAACTGAAGGGGGAGGAGCCTTTTGCGCGGCCCCCGGTCCGGGAAGAGGCAGCGTGCGGTCCGGCATGTCGATCTGGGGCTCGGGTTCAGCGGCCACCCGAGGCGCCTTCAGGATCACAGTTCCGCCGCCCACCATCGGGGAACCTCCCAGGTTCTTGTAATTTCTCAGGTCTTCCGCCAGTTCGCGGCAGGATTGGTAACGCTCCTCCACGTTCTTCGCCAGCGCCTTCGAGATCACGAAGCTCAAGCCGGCGGGAATCGAGGCATCCAGCTCGCGCGGAGGAATAGGATTCTCGTTGATGATTTTGTAGATCACCGTGGTGATGTTTTGCCCGCCAAATGGCTTTTCGCCCGTCACCAGCTCATAGAGGATGACTCCCAGTGAGAAGATGTCGGAGCGGCCATCGATTTGCCGGCCCTTCACCTGCTCCGGCGACATGTAATTCGGCGTTCCCAGAATCTGGCCCGCCTGCGTCATGCCCATCGCCATCATTTTCGCGATGCCGAAGTCGGTTACTTTCACCAGGCCGTTCGACAAAATCATGATGTTCGCGGGCTTGATGTCGCGGTGAACGATTTTGTTGCGATGCGCATGGTCGAGCGCGCCGCAAACCTGGTCATAAATGGGCAGAATGGTTTCGATCGGCAGGACCGTCTGTTCCTGAATGATTTTCTCGAGGGATTTGCCCTCCAGGAACTCCATGGCGAGGTAAAGAATTCCGTTGTCTTCGCCAAAATCGTAAACCGTGATGATGTTGGGGTGGGCAAGAATTCCCGCGGCCATCGCTTCGCGCTGGAACCGCGCTTTGTACTCCTGGAACTCCTGCGGGGACACGCCTTCGGGGAGCATTGTCTTGATGGCCACGGTGCGGCCAATCACCGGGTCGAAGCCTTGATACACCACTCCCATCGACCCGCGGCCCAGTTCGCCGACGATCTGATAGCGCCCGGCCTTTGTCAATGCTTCGGCCATTGTGCCTCGCTTTCACACTTCAAGTGTGAGGCGTGAGTTCGGCAGCCGATACCTCGGTTACTGTATGCAGACTACCACCACGCGTTGGTCTAACAGGCTAACAATTAAAAGCCCTATCGGCTACCCAAAGCGTAACCCAAGAAAAAGCGCAAGTCAACGCGTGTGAGCCCCATTTTCGTACTAGTACTGCCGGGGAGTAAACCGGACATCTTCCCGAAGTGGCAGGCCTTGGTGGTGGGCCGGGATTGTGATACAGTAGCGAACAAAAGGCGAAGCTGGATGCAGCGATTCGGCTTCCTGATGCTTGGCCTACGGGTGGCATTTGTCGGGGAATGCTGGAATAGCCACAGTCGTTTTTCGCTGGGGACCGGCATCAGATTATTTTTCAGTGGAGGGATTTCAGGATGGAACTCCAGCCCGAAGCCTTGGCAAAGCTCCAGACTCACGAGCTTGCACCGGTAGAAAACGCGCTGAAGGAAATCGCGGAGAAGTTCCACGCAGGGCGCGCACAGGGCGGAGTCACCGCCATCCGCCACTTCCCTGCCCGTGAGCCGCGCGTTGTGCCTATGCCCGCGTCGTTGCCCAAGCGCCTAGTAGAGATTCTCAAAGCTCGCAAGATGGGATCGCTCTACACGCACCAGGCGCAGGCCTTCGAACTCGCTCGGGAAGGGAAACACCTGGTTGTGGTCACCCCCACCGCTTCAGGAAAAACACTCTGCTATAACCTTCCCATCCTGAGCGAGCTGATTGAGAAGCCCGAAGCACGGGCGCTTTATTTGTTCCCCACCAAAGCACTCTCGCAGGACCAACTGGTGGAGATCAATCGGTGGACCGACCAGCTCGGCGATGAGGTTCGCACCTTCACCTATGACGGTGACACGCCGCAGGACGCCCGCCAGGCCATTCGCGCGCGCGGCAATCTGGTGATCACTAATCCTGACATGCTTCATGCGGGTATTCTGCCTCACCACACGAAATGGCAGCGCCTGTTCGAAAACCTGCACTACGTGGTGATCGATGAGCTGCACTATTATCGCGGCGTCCTGGGCAGTCACCTGGCCAACGTTCTGCGCCGGCTCAAGCGCGTGGCGAAATTTTATGGAAACTGCCCGCAATTCATCTGCACTTCTGCCACGATTGCCAATCCTCAGGAGCTCGCCCAGCGAATTCTCGATGACAAAGTGACTCTTATTGATGACAACGGCGCGCCCTCGGCTGAAAAATATTTCGTTTGCTACAACCCCCCGGTGGTGAATCCCCAGTTGGGGATTCGCCGGTCCTATTTGAACGAAACCCGGCGGCTGGCCAGAATCTTTCTTGGACGCGGACTCCAAACCATTGTTTTTGCCAACAGCCGTCTTGCGACGGAAATTCTTGTGACGTATCTCCAGGAAGATTTTGCCGCTGCTCCCGGCGGGCCGCAGGAGGTGCGCGGTTACCGAGGAGGCTATCTTCCCCTGGAACGCCGCACCATTGAGCGCGACCTGCGCGGCAGCCAGTTGCGCGGCGTCGTGGCAACGAACGCCCTGGAATTGGGAATCGACGTGGGCAGCCTGGACGTAGCGCTGCTGGCCGCGTATCCCGGCACGATCGCCTCAACCTGGCAGCGTGCCGGACGCGCCGGACGCCGCACGGGAACTTCCGCCGCGGTGTTGGTCGCTTCCAGTGCGCCTCTCGACCAGTTCATAGTACAGAATCCGGAATATTTTTTCGGCCGCTCGCCCGAGCACGGCTATGTGAACCCGGATAATCTCTTCATCCTGCTGAACCACCTGAAATGCGCCGCTTTCGAGCTTCCCCTGCGCGACGACGAGAAATTCGGCTCGCTTGATCTCCGGCGCCTCTGCCAGCACCTTGAAGAAACTGGCTTCCTGCATCACACGCAGGAAGGCTGGCACTGGGTTTCGGAGAGCTATCCCGCAGACGCCCTCAGCCTGCGCTCCGTTTCTTCGGATAATTTCGTCATCGTTGACAACACCCACGAGCCCCGCGTGATCGGCGAAACCGATTTCACCAGCGCCCTGCCCACGCTCCACGAGAAGGCCATCTACATTCAGGACGGCGTGCAATATCAAGTGGAGCGATTTGATTACGCCGACCGCAAGGCCTACGTTCACCAGGTCGACTCGGAGTATTTCACCAATGCCATCTCTTACACCAAAATCAAAATCCTGGAGACCTTCGATTCTGCTCCCGCCGTCCCCGCGCGCAGGAATCACGGCGAAGTTCAAGTGAATACGCAGGTGGTGGGCTTTAAAAAGGTGAAGTTCCACACCATGGAGAATGTGGGGTCAGGTGAGCTTTCGCTGCCCGAACAGGAAATGCACACCACGGCGTTCTGGCTCACCCTTCCGCACGACATGATGGAAGCGTTGCCTTACAACTCCACCGACCGCCTCGATGGAGTAAATGGCCTCGCAAAAGCCTTGGAAGCGATTGCCACGCTGCTGGTGATGTGCGACCCGCGGGATTTGGGTGCCTCGGTTGGCGAGAACGTTGAATTGGAAGTAGCGCAGGCCCCGCCCGCCACGGGACCGGCGAATGCCGCCCTCAAGGGCGGCGCTACGGCCGAAACATCCCAGGCGGAGATCGCACCGGGCAAGCGCACGGTGGTAAGAAAAATCTTCGAGCCCAACATTTATCTGTACGACTCCTACCCGGGAGGCGTCGGACTGAGCGAGCCGCTCTTCCGCATGTGCGGCTCCCTGTTGGAAAAAACTCACAAGCTCATCGCGGAGTGTCCCTGCCCTACCGGTTGCCCATCGTGCGTCGGCCCGATTGGGGAAATCGGCGAAAAAGGGAAGGAGGTAGCACTGGAGATCCTCGCCAGAATGCTCAACACTGTTCATGCGGGGTGAAACTGATCCCTGCTGGTTTCCGCAACCCGCGACGGCAAGGTATGGACAGTGACTGTAAACTGTAGACTATCGTCTTTCATTTCCATGAACCTCGACCAAAAACTCCGGCTGCTCAAAAAAGCCTCGAAGCCCCGCCACCCGGACCAGGAGCTTGAGCAGGCACTCGACTATTTACGTCGTTTGGACCAGCCGCCGGAGCCGCGTCGACTTCCTGCACAGCGGGCCGCCAAGGGCATTCAGGAATACGTTGAGGGCGAGATCGCGAAAAACCATTTAGGGGAATACTTCCTCGCCCGTCAGGCGTTCCCCTTCGGCCGCCCTTACGGCAAAATGCGCATCGGCGACATTTCCACGGCCGACTTAAGCCCGCTGAATTTGCTATTTCCCCAAGCCGCGCTACCCGCGCCCGAGCGGCTGGTCTATCTCGACACGGAAACCACGGGGCTGGCCGGCGGCACGGGCACCTGCGCGTTCCTGATTGGCGTTGGCACGGTGGAGGGAACGCAATTCGTGGTGCGGCAATTCTTCCTGCGCGATTATCCTGAGGAGAAGGCCGTCCTGCATTCGCTGACGGAGATTCTAAACGCCCATGATGGGCTGGTGACTTACAACGGCAAGACTTTCGATGTTCCGCTGCTGGAGACGCGCTACGCGCTGGCAAGGCAGAAATCGCCTTTTGCGCGATTGGTACACCTCGACGTGCTGCACCCCTCGCGCCGGCTCTGGCGTCTGCGCCTGGAAAGCTGCAAGCTCACCGATCTCGAAAGCGAAGTTCTGGGAATCGGCCGCGAAGGCGACGTGGCGGGTTCGGAAATCCCGGGGATTTATTTCGATTATCTGCGCACGGGCGACGCGCGCGGCCTGCAACCCGTTTTCTACCACAACGCGCTCGACATCATGACGCTCGCCGCCGTGACAGTGGAACTGGCGCGCGCCATCGGCGATGGTGGGGCGAGTACGCTCCAATCGTCCGTCGATCTTTTCAGCCTGAGCCGCATTTATGAAGCCGCAGGCTCACGGAAGCAATCCGTCGCCGCCTGCCAGCGCGCCATCTCCGGCGGTTTGCCCGGCGAAATCGAAGCGCGCGCGCTGCATCAGTTGGCGTTGCAATACAAACGTGTGCGGCAGCACGAATTAGCGGTGGAAACCTGGCTGGAGCTTTCGCGGCGCGCCTCGCCTTTGGCCCTCGAAGCGTTGGAAGCGCTGGCGATTCATTACGAGCATCACCGCCACGACCCGCAAAGCGCGCTGGAATTCACTTTGGCTGCAATCGATCGTCAGAAGGGGGACGCACAACCGCCAAGCTCTGCCTTGCTAAAGAATTCATCCCTCAACAACCAACGCTTCGCCCGGCGCCTGGAGCGATTGCGGAAAAAATTGGCCAGTCATCAGGCCGCGACCGCCCTATTGTCGTAGGGGCGACACGCCGAGTCGCCCGTACAGAGCGGCGCATCGCCTGCTCACCCCCACCATTTCTCACCGGGCAAAAGTCGCGAGCGTACGAAATCCTCATTCAATTCCAGGCCGAGGCCGGGTTTGTCCAGAATGCGAAATTTCCCGTCTTTGATTACCGGGCCGTCGTAGACGATATACTTTACCCAGTCTTCCGGCTTGGCGCTGCCAGGCGCGAATTCCTGCGCGCGAAAATCGCGGATGGCCGCGGCAGCGTGGGCGGAGGCAATCGAGCCTAGGACTGTGGAGGCAACGTGCGCAGTTATGGGAATCTGGAAGAGTTCCGCGAGATCCGCAATTTTCTTCGCTTCCAGCAGCCCGCCCGCCTTGGGAATATCGATCTGCGCCAAGTGGCAGCCCTGATTCAGGAGATAGGGCATGAAGCCCTGGCGCCGGTAAAGATTTTCCCCGGTCAAAATGGGCACCGGCGATTCCTCCGTCAACTTGCTCCAAGATTCCGAATAGTAGGGCGGCATGGGGTCTTCGAGCCACATCGGTTTGATGGGCGCCACGACTCGTGCCAACTCCAGCGCGTCCGTCCAATCGTATTCCCAGTGGCAATGCACGGCGATGTCAATATCATCTCCCACCGCGGCGCGCAAATTTTCAAAGCCCTTGCCGATTCGCGAGAGGTCCTTGGGCGTCAGGTGGCCGGTGACAAAGTCGTGTCCGGGCTCGCGGGCTTCGGGGTCGTACTTTTTGGGAAACGCGTCCGCGTCCGACTTGATGGCCGTGATGCCGAAAGGGTGGCTCTTGAGGGCAGCGGCAAATTCCGCGCAGGAAGCTGGA
>JASHTZ010000187.1 GCA_030040295.1 Terriglobia bacterium
GGCCGAGGTCCCCCATTCTCCTGGAAGGCTGGGTGTAGTCTGAGCGCTGAAATCCTCATTTCTGGAGAAGGAAAAGGAAAAAGCCGGAAACAGCATCGTGCCTTCTGCCCCAATAACCTCCCGCAGGGTCAAATAAATCGATTCGCACTCTTCAAGGCGCGAGGGGCCATAATCAACGGGGCCTAAAGCTTTATGCGAAACCTGAAAGAAGACTACATCGCCCTTATCGAGGCCGACCAACCTGAGACCATTCAAGAGGGCGGCCCATAATTGAGGTGCTTTGTTCAATGACATGGACGTCTCGGGATCTTACCTCGCATCTGATTGAGCCGAGCTCTTGGGAAACCGCGCGAGCGAGCGCTTGAGCTGGCGGACCGTATCCAAAACTTTGGGAACACGCCTGAATACGGTCACCGGCGAACTGCGCATTTCTCGAATTCGGATGGGTCTTTCATGAACTTTGATTCCGAGCCGCCATGCCAGGAGCACGATTTCAGTTTGAAAGATTTCATCGGAGGTCATGGCAATTTGACAAAGGTGCTTTGCGCTTGCGGCTTCGATGCTTTTTAACCCGTGGGTGTCTGTTCCGGGATAGCCAATGAACAAATGCAGCAGAAGATAGTTGTAAAGTGCGGTGAGAATACGACGCTTGAGAGGACGCTTGTCAATCGAGTCGGGGTGGCGCTTGGAAGCTACAATGAAGCGTACACTTTGATCCTGGAAAAGCTGAATTGAATCCGCCACAAATTCTGCATCCAGGCAATCGCACTCAAGAATTGAGAGGTGTGTGCCCCGGCTTTCGAGCATTCCCTGCTTAATTGCCTCCCCATAACTGGCCTTGGGAATCGAAACGACACGAATCTGCTCGGGGAATTTCTCCTGAAGTTTTTGGCACGCCTGAAGAGTGTCATCTGTCGATCCGTTCTCGACAAGAATGATTTCTCTCAGCGCGATTCTCCCAGAAACACCCTGGATAAATGTGCTGACGAAAGGCTCGAGATTAACCGCCTCGTTGTGCGCGGGGATTACAATGCTATATTCCATCAGAGGAAATTTTGGACTGCTGAAATCGCTGACTGCATGGAATCTTCCATGCTGGTATAGTCCCAAAGGCCATACCGGCCGATGGGGTGAACTCCAAACTCCGCCAGACGCGCGAGAATCCTGTCTACAAGGGAATCGCGCCGCTCGGTGTGATGAACATACGCACAGCGAATTACGTGAACCACAACACACGTGATCCTGCGGCTTTCAATCCACCCTAATTCTTCCAGCGAGGCGAGCACTTTCGGCTGGAGATTCTGCACGATTTCCGCAGAGTCGAGACATTCGGAGGATACCCCCACCTCAGCATAGATCGAGCTGTTGCCGGGAGTACATGTCCCCTTGCTGATGGAGGAGTAAAAACCGACTCGGTAAAAGGGAATCGAGCGGTCCGGGACGTAAATCCAGTGCACGTTTTCAAATTCGGGTCGAAGATTACCCTGCACACCGATATTAAAGCTCACGGTTGAACTATGGGAGAGTTCCTCCCCCGTGGATCTTAGCTCCGGAATGTTTGAAATTTGGCACAGCAATTTAAGGGGGACGCTTGAAAATAACGTGTCCCATCTAATGCTCTCGCCCGTGGCGGTGTGCAACGTCCGATTGGGGAGATCCATCATTTTGGCAACTTGATTTGTTCGAACGCCGTTAAGGCCAGCACTTAGCCCCTTCACGAGCGCACCAATTCCGCCGGATTTGGGGTACCAAAAGAAGGAATTGTATTCGGCCGCGGCCAAAGCTTCCCCGCGAATACCCGCGCGAACCAGCACTTCGTTAGGGGGAGGGAAAAACCGTCTTACCGCCCGGCTCGATAACTGGTCCAGAGAAATAGCCATGGTCTTTTCGTTCTGAGGAATCAGGAACAAGTCAGCCAGGTATTTTCCGAACCCGCGAATGATAAAATCCCGAAAAGTGGGGGGCTCCGACCCCGTGTGAGCCGGTCGCTCATCGTAAGACTTGACGCATTCACTCAATTCGCTGGGCGGTAACTGGCCCAAATTATACTGAATCGGCGCGTCCACCATTCTGCCCGAAACAAAGCAAACGGACCTCCGGCTGACCTTCTGCCAATCTTCATCCTTAAGGCCAGCGTAAGGGATGTCGGCGGGTGATTTGTGGCGGCATAGGTGAAGAAAGTGTCCAGTGTAGTCAAAACAGAAATCTCCAACCTCCACGGTTCGTGTCAAGCCGCCGAGCGTGGGACACTGCTCGAGCAACAGACAGTCTTGACCGAGGGATTCAAGAGCTTTTGCCGCGGTCAAACCTGAGATACCGCCTCCAAGTACGATTATCTTTTTCGCCGAGCTGGATCCGTTGCTCATGGTTTTGTAGTCTGTGGGTCTTACGGATTCACGCTTTGTTCATTCATCATGATCCGCCTTGCAACGGTGGGATAGCTTTGCGAGAGGCCATAAAGAGGGCGGTATTGGTGGGGGCTATTACGCATCGCACGTCCCAATCCTGCTTTAAGGACTTCACAATCAACTGCTCTTCCAAACGGTCGCTCGGTTGTTCCAAGTGCGAAAAAACCAGCCAGAACCGGTCGCGATGAGGATTGATTGAGGCGAGTAGTTCCGGGACGTATTCCTGCGGGTCGTTTCCGTGAAATTTCCCGTAAATGAAGCGGTGATCGTTACCCTCCAGATAAAACTCCAGAGGCTCCACCGCGTCGTGATTAACCCAAATTTGGTCGTTTGGTCCCGTCGATTTGTTTAGCTCCCGCAATATGCTTTGCGTATCTTCAAACTCCGCATAGGGCGACTCGCGGCGTACGTCCCGATATAGGGACACGAAGATAAGAGCGAGCAAACCCACAAACGCTGCCGCTTGGAGATGTCCTTTCAGCCGATTTAAGAACTCGGCAAACGCAACTCCCACAAGAAGCACCAGCGCGGGCGCCAGAAACAAGCATTGACGTATCCCGCCAAAGGGATACATCCTTGCGATGGCTGCGCAAACGACGATCAGAACTGAAGTCAACGCCAGGAGTGTAATCGTCTCAAATTTCCGAGTGGAGAATTGGACTAAACAAAAGATAGTCACAACCAACGCCGAGCAAAGAGCAATGACTCGTCCAGGAATGACAAAAGCCAGCAAACCCATTAAGTTCAAACTCAAGTAGTGTGCCAGCGAACTGGCATTGGGGTTATAGTAATTTGATGCTAGGTACCACTGCGTCCCACCGCTATGAAACTGGTAACGAGCAGTCAAAAGGTATGACAAGAGCGAGCCGGCAGCGAGGAACATCCATCCCATAAGTACATGTGAAATCCTATAAGAATCTTCATGTGCCAGGATGATTCGCAGGATGATGGTGCACAAAATAGCGAATCCGAAAAAAACCAGCCCGTACTGTACGAGGGGCGCAAGGAACAGTAATCCATACAACCATGAGGGATGACGGCTTCGGGGCCCCACCCCTTCCCAACGAAGAAGACAATAGATTAAACATGTCGCCCACAAAACCGAGAGCGAATATTCGCGTACCTCCTGTGCATATCGAATTTGGGTAGCCGAAATCGCAAAGATGGTCGAGGCGATGAGTGCAGCATACGGGCTCACCTTGGCGCGAACCATGGCCAGAATTATCAGAATCGCCAAAATACTCGCCACCGCGGAAGGGATGCGCACCGCGACTGGGCCTCGGGCCACCCTTTCCACGAAGTACAGCAAGTAGGGGTGGACAACGGGAGCACTTACGCCGCGTGTTTTCTGGAGCACCTCCGCAAACGTTCCGCGGGAAATGTTTGCCGTGACAGCTTCATCCCACCAAAGACTACGGAGGCCCAAATGGTAAAAACGAAACGCGCTGCCGATCGTTATTATCAAGAGCGCCAAGATTGGAAAAATGGTTTTGGGGAATAACGCGGCGCGCAATTCACCAGGTTTTGGCTGGCTTGAGTTGGCAAATTCAGACATCGTCGTTAAATTCTCCCTGAGGGCTATTGCCTATCGGCGGGATCGACAAGACGCACGTGGAGGGAACTCGTTTCTATTCCGTCGTCTCAAGGCTCATAGGACACCCGGGCGCTAACTGGGGTTTTGGACTCACCGCCCTTGTACGACAAATACCAATAGAGCCCGCTGAGGGATACGAGGATTACGGCCAATTGGTAAACCGTGAATGCGTCTGCCGCCGCTGTCGCATGCGCAGTGGACAAGATCCGAAAGAGTGCGAAGAAGGCCGCCTGCCCCACTCCGATTCCGGCGGGTGAAATTGGAATCGCAATCGCCACCAAACCCAGCGGTACCAGCAAAAAGAAGTATCCTGCCGGCACATCAGTCGCCCTTCCTAATGAACGAAGAGCGATGTAAAACGCCGCGCAGGATAGCAAATGGGACAAAATGCTCACCAGGATCGCAATCGGAATCACTGAAGCCTTCTTGCGGTACTCGGCTAGTGCCCGAAGAACTCCTCTTACAACTCCAGGTAAACGCTCCCACTCGGACAAACGCAGACCCGTCATCGCAGCGGCTGAAACAACTGTCAACCCCAGAATCAAGCAGATTGCAATACTCGCTGCAAGACTTTGCGTGGCGGGATTCCTGGCCAATTCGTGAAAATTCGGCGCGATCATTACAACGGCGAGCGTAAGCAAACCCAGTATTCCAACAATGCGGTCCATCAGGATTGTGGTGGCGGCAGGGGATATCCGGCCTTCGGCAGCGCGCGAAACATAATAGCCCTTGATCAAATCCCCGCCCACGGACCCGGGAATCACCATGTTAAACAAAAGACCAATCATCGTGAGTCCAAACGCCTGCTGGTAGGGAAGGTGGATCTCCTGGGCGCTCAGGAGAAGGTTCCAACGCCACGCTGTTATGACCGACTGAAGGAAGAGGAGGGCGACCATGCCTAACATCGCCTGCCATTGTGAAAGGCCCCTTACCACCTGGTGCAGGTTCAATTTCCCGCTGCCGACCATCCACGCAAAAAAGGCGACAGCTACGAAGATACGCAGAGCTGGGGACAAAACTCGTCGGAAGTGGGAGGACCACCCGGTGCGTTGAACCAAATTTTCTCCCAAAACGTTTCTCCTGATAGCGCCACATCATCCTTCCTCGCGGCGACCCTCAAAGGATCGCATTATATCGTCGAAATCCGCCAGATCTTCAAGTCAAGGTTGTTGCCCGATTTCTGCCAGCGCTGAAATTACCCTGTCCTGGTCCGACTCGGAAAGGCCAACCGAGCATGGCAAGCTCAAACCCTGCCGGGCCAATTGCTCGGCGACGGGCATTGCACAGGTTTCCTGGGAAGCGTGGGCAGGAGACAAGTGGATCGGCTGCCAAAGCGGCCGACATTCGATTTTATTCGCGATGAGAGAGCGCATCAACCGGCGAGAATCCATGCCGAATTTGTCCTCGTTGACCAGAATTGTGTACATCCAGAAGGTACTCATCGCCCACGGGGCGTTTTTCATCAACGTAATACCGGGCAAATCGCGGAGCTTCCCGGCATAACGAGAAGCGGTCTTTCGCTTGGCAGCAACGTAGCCAGCCAACTGCTCCATTTGCCCACAACCCACGGCCGCCTGAAGATTCGTCAAACGATAGTTGTATCCCACTTCGCCGTGAACGTATTCGAGCGGATCATCCTTGGCCTGAGTGGTGAGGTACTTGGCTTTGCGGGCCCACGCCTCATTGTTTGTGACGAGCATCCCACCGCCGCCCGTGGTGATGATTTTGTTGCCATTAAAGCTGAAGCATCCCATATCCCCGAGCGAGCCCAAGGCGTGCCCTTTGTAAGTAGCGCCCAAACCTTCAGTAGCGTCCTCAATTACTTTCAGGCCGAACTTTCTCGCAACCCCCAATATGGGATCCAGGTCAACAGGATGGCCGAGGATATGAACGGGGATTATGGCCGT
>JASHTZ010000188.1 GCA_030040295.1 Terriglobia bacterium
ACGGGAGGTGGGATCCTATAACGGAGTCGTCGCATTTGGCTGTAGCGGCGCTCTATGAGCGTCGAACTGTACGGGCTCGCCGCGGCAAGCCCCTGCGACAGTCCCGCCCAGACGGGACCGCCGCCACAGAATTCAAACTGAGACATTACTAAACCCAAGCCCGAAAGTTCGTTGACAATCGAACGACTCATCCAGTATAAATATAAGTTTGTAAACTGAGAATTCAAACGGAGAGGGCAGTGGGGACATATTTCGCCAAGGCGCGCAGAGGGCAAATCAACTGGAAAATCGTTGATGCGAACGGGTGGGTGCTGGGACGGCTGGCGGCGCGGGCGGCGCTGGGGTTGATCGGCAAGGATTCGCCGGATTACACCCCGCACGTCGATCATCGCAACGGCTTGATCATCATCAACGCTGAGAAGATTCGGCTGACCGGGAAGAAACTCGACAAGAAGATCTACCGCTACAACACCGGGTTTCCGGGAGGGCTGCGGGAAATCACCGCGCGCAAACTTTTCGAGACGCAACCCGAAATGCTCATTCGCAAGGCGATCTACAAGATGCTGCCCAAGAACCGCTGGCGCGATCGCTGGGCAAGCCGGTTGAAAGTGTACGTGGGATCGGCCCACCCCCATGCGGGGCAGTCCCCCCAGGCGCTTTCCCTGTCGCGATAATTTTGAATTCATCGGAATCTCAAATCCGTAGCGCCGCCCTTTAAGTTGGCAAATGTCAGTCGGCTGACTGATTGGAACCTGGTGCTACGACAAGGGAGTGACTGTGGCTGAGCTGGTCCAATACGCAGCAACGGGCCGTCGCAAGACGGCGGTGGCAAGAGTGATTTTGCGCCCCGGCGAGGGCAAGATTGTGGTGAATCGCCGGGCGTTCAACGCCTATTTCCCCTCGGAAGCGCTGCGCGCGGAAGTGCAGTCGCCGCTGGTGCAAACGGAGCTGGCGGGGAAGTTTGACATCCTGGTGAACGCCGCGGGCGGGGGCATTCACGGCCAGGCGGGCGCCGCCCAATTGGGTATCGCGCGCGCGCTGGTGATCTTCAACGCCGAACTGCGCTCGCGCCTGCGTCAGGGCGGCTTCCTGACGCGCGACCCGCGCGCCAAGGAACGGAAAAAGTACGGTCAAAAGGGAGCGCGCAAGCGCTTCCAGTTCTCGAAACGGTAGGAATTGGAAACCGGAAACTAGAAATTGGAAACTGGAAACTAGAAACTGGAAATTGGAGATCTGAAATTGGCAGACTCAGTGGGTGGGGTGAAGTTCCCGCTTTTAGTTTCCAGTTTTTGATTTCCAGTTTCCATCCGTTTTCCGGCAAAGCGAGGTGAAGGTTGTCGACGATTACGATGAAGGAATTTCTGGAGGCGGGTGTCCATTTCGGCCACCAGACGCGCCGTTGGAACCCCAAGATGAAGGATTACATCTACGGGGAGCGGAACGGCATTTACATCATTGACCTTCAGAAGACCCTGAAGCTCTTCAAGGAAGCGGCGCGCTACATGGCCGAACTCTCGCGGGATACGAAGACCATTCTCTTTGTGGGAACCAAGCGCCAGGCCCAGGACGCCATTGCCGAAGAGGCCGCGCGCTGCGGAATGTTCTACGTCAATCACCGCTGGCTGGGCGGGCTGCTGACCAACAATTCCACCATTCAGAAATCCATTCAGCGCCTGCGCGAACTCGATGAGATGAGCCGCGACGGGCGTTACGACCTGCTGACCAAGAAGGAAGTGCAGCGGCTCGAGCGCGAGCGCAAACATTTGGAACAGAACCTGGCGGGCATCAAGGATATGCCCGGCCTGCCCGACGCCCTGTTTGTGGTCGATTCCCACAACGAGGAGATCGCCGTCAAGGAAGCGCGCAAGTTGGGAATTCCCGTGGTGGCCATCGTGGACACCAATTGCGATCCCGACCTGGTGAATTACGTCATCCCCGGAAACGATGATGCGCTGCGGGCCATTCGCCTGTTCACTTCGCGGATTGCCGATTCCATTCTGGAAGGCCGGCAAATGGCGGAAGACAAGCTGCGCGAAGAAGAAAAGCTTGCGGCGGAGCGCGCTGCCGAAGCGCTCGAGCAGGAGCGGCTGGAGCACGCCATCGCGGCGGGCGAAATCCCCCCCTCCGACGATGATGATTTAATGGGCGGCGTGCCGGCTGTCGATGGCGATCCGGACGCTCCCCTGTCACCTACCGTGTTGGCCGCCGAGGAGGATCTCGACGGCCGCGTCCGCACCCCCAGACAGAAGCGCAAGGCGGGCGGAGAGGTCAAGCCTCGCGGACGCAGGCCCGAGGACGAGGGGTCGGACATTTCCTGAATGCAGCCGTTGAGGGTGACCGTCCCCCTGTTTTAGGGGGCATTCGTTGAGGACTGTGTTCTTAAGCTGGGAGGAGCAATTTCAGAATGAGCGTTTCCCCGGAGCAAGTCAAAAAATTGCGCGAAATTAGCGGCGCGCCCATGATGGAGTGCAAGAAAGCCCTGGAAGAAGCCAACGGCGACCCCGAGCTGGCATTTACCGTGCTGCGCAAGCGCGGCCTGGCCAGCGCCGCGAAAAAGGCGGGAAGGGAAACCTCCGAGGGTGTGGTGGGTTCGTATATCCACGCGGGCGGCAAGATCGGCGTGCTCGTCGAGGTCAATTGCGAGTCGGATTTCGTGGCCCGTACGGAAGAGTTTCAGCAACTGGCTCACGATCTGGCCATGCAGATTTGCGCCACCGACCCGCGGTTTATTCGCAAGGAAGATGTCACGCCGGAAGCGTTGCAGCGCGAGAAGGAAGTGCTGCGTTCGCAGGCGGCGGCCACCGGCAAGCCGGAGAACGTCCTGGACCGCATCGTGGAAGGCAAGCTCGGGAAATTCTATGAGGATAATTGCCTCTACGAACAGCACTTCATCAAGGACACGGGGAGCGCGCAGACCGTGGGTGAGCTGATTGCCTCGAAGATCGCCAAGTTCGGCGAAAACATCCAGGTTCGCCGCTTTGCCCGATTGAAGATCGGCGAGACGGCGGGGAAGCCCGAGGAGAAGCCTGCCGCCCCGGCGCCGGCCTGAGGAATAGGCGATAGGACGCAGTTTGAATTCTGTAGCGGCGGTCTATCGACCGTCGCCGGGGCTTGCCATGGCGCGCCGCCCGACCCGTCGACTGAAGACGGCTTTGGGTCGCAGGGCGAAAGCTTTGGGCCACAGGGCGGCAAGTCCGTACAACGCGACGCTCATAGAGCGCCGCTACAGCGAATTGTGGCAAGCAACCCTGGACGGGGCCGAGCCTCAAATCAGTAAGTGGCCCGGGAGCACATGAGTCAACCAGCGTTCAAGCGCATCCTGCTGAAGTTGAGCGGCGAAGCCCTGTTGGGCAAACAGGTGTTCGGAGTCTCACCGGAAGTGGCCACGCGCATTGCCGACGAGGTTTCTGAAGTGCGCGGCATGGGAGTGGAAATCGCCATTGTGGTTGGCGGCGGAAACTTCATTCGCGGCGTGGCGGCTTCGGCCATGGGAATCGAACGCGTCGTGGCCGACAACATGGGCATGCTGGCGACCGTCATCAATGCGCTGGCCCTGCAGGACGCGCTGGAGAAAAAAGGGGCGCACACGCGGGTGATTACGGCGATCGAAATGCGCGAGATTGCCGAGCCCTTCATCCGCCGCCGGGCGATCCGCCACCTGGAAAAGGGCCGCGTGGTGGTTTTTGCCGGAGGGACGGGGAACCCGTACTTTTCCACGGATACGGCGGCGGCGCTGCGCGCCATGGAGA
>JASHTZ010000189.1 GCA_030040295.1 Terriglobia bacterium
TGCCATCATTGGAATATCCCTGCTCTCTCTTGAAATTCAGAGGTCGCTCGCGAGGTGTCCAATTCGACCCAGCGTTGTGAGAATCTTCTTAAATCCAAATGCTCCCCAATTCTCCTGCACAGGCTCTTAATTTTCCGAGGGCCGCTCGATGTGATCGATGACAATGAAATCCACCGGACCTTTGATGGGCTCCAGCTTCAGTCCGAGCTGCTCCTGGATCGCTGTGAAAATCGAAGGCCCGGAAGAATCTGGTGACAGTGTGTCAGGTTTCTCCGCGCCATCAAAGGTTCCCGAAGGGACAGGTGCGGCGGACTCGTCTGGATTCCAGTGCAATGCGAAATCGTAAAGTCCCGTGAGCCCTGTCTTATCGATGACGGGGCGTCCCACGTGGCTGGAAAGCACATTTGCCAGTAACGTCAATCCGGTCGCGTGACCGGAGATTTGGCCCCGCCCTACTCCTATGCCGGTGCCCTTGGGTGGCCGATTGTTCGAACTCTGAGAGTCTGAATTATCGACCACATCTTTGGCCACTTCGAGTCTTGGCCCATTTTTTGCAACGACTAGGGCATAGGCGGGACCTTCTTTCCACGTTTGATGGGTAGCAAGGCGAAATCGATCCGCCAAAAGCGCCTGAAGCATGAGGCGCTTCGCCTCCTTGCGCTGGTCAGGATCCAGTCTCTGCAACGCAGTATCCGTTGCGCCGTCCGACTTTGCCTGGATGTCGTAATGGGCGGCATCAAGCCAGATCGGCTTTCCGGACACCTGAAACCCTTGCACCCCGTAGGCAATGCAAACGAGAACCGTAAGAGAGAGATTTGTCGCGTAAAGTCTTCCATCATCCGGCGAGTTCATGATTCTGGAAGGAATATGCGGCCCCTCACCGGAATTGTTTGGACGGATGTCCGCAACATCATATTTCAGAGCGGGAATTGTGGCCGCGCCGACCGCTTGCGTTTGCCCCTCGCTTTGTGAAGGCTGAAGAAGCCCACAGGTTAAAGGCACACCAAGTGTCAAGGCCCCGGCGAGTACCAGCATCAGCCTTCGCGTAAGGTTCAATTCTCGCGCGATACGATTTGCCATGATGCGTGTAATTCGTTGCTTCAGATCGGAGCCCGCAACCCCCGCCACACACGCCAAGGGTGATTGCACACAGAATTCGCAAGCTTTCAATATGCCCTCTGCATAAATTCGCCGCTCGCTGCCGAGTCCCAACACTGCTTCATCGCAGGCGCGCTCCCGCTCGGCAACGAGTTGGGCGCCCAGCCACCACACGGGTGGGTAGAACCAGAAGACAGCTTCCACAAGCATGTGAAGGGCTGCGGCCAAGTTGTCGCGCCGGCGCACATGCATCAATTCATGCGCCAAAATTGCTTCAAGCTCCGCGCCATCCAAATGCCCGGAGATTCCTTTTGGCCAAACCAGCACGGACCGAAAGATGCCGAAGATCCCGGGTTCCAAGAACGAACGTGAAATTCGCATTTCAATGGGCTTCCGCACTCCCGCCAAGCGCTCGATTCGGCGAAGCGCCTCCACCTCCCGTCCCGCCCGCAAGGGTGATGTCGAACGAACGTCCTTTGATACCCTCCACCAGCGTCCGCCCCACCTTGCAAGCACGAAGAGAAAACCTCCAAGCCAGATGACCACCGTGGCGGAGGGCAGAGTCGGCGCAACCCGCCACCAGAGCCTGCTCGATTGGGCAGGCTGGCCCTGCTCGCGCACCCACGCCTTGAGTCCGGGCGTGAAGGGCTGGCTGACCTGCTGCATTTCAATGTAAAAAGCATCAGCCGCAACTGGGACATATTGCACGCGGGGTGGCGCCAGACGAATGCCCAGCGCAATCAATAGCGAAAACGGAACCAGTAATTTGATCAACGAGGCAAGCCAGACGCCGTAACGAACTCGCGCGCGGTCCCGGCGCATGACCAAAACCAGCACGCCTGCAAGCGCCAGGCAGACCGTCGATTGCCACAGGTGATTCGCCACAGCCGGAGCAATCTCCGTCACTATCATGGACTGGTAATCGGCAACCATTTGCCTCCCTTACTTGCTCGTAAATCTCAGACGACAAATCGGTCATGGGGCAGTTCGCTGTAGCGTCGATCTCCAACCCGACGCCCCAAGGCTTTGGACCGAGGGGCGATCGATGATTCGGCGGTCGGAAAGTGCCGTTACAGGGACCGCACTGGATAAGGGCCAGAGCTATTTCTCCTCCAACTTGCGCAGGGCCTTCCGCGCTTCCTCCACGTCGTCAAGCGTAAGCTTGCCCGACTCGATCAACCGCGCCATCACGGGCTGCGTGCGCCCACCGAAAAGCGCCAGCAAGTCGTCAATCAATCGTCCCTGCGCGGCATCGCGCGTAATCAGGGCCTCGAAGATGTGAAAGTTGCCAACCTTCTTTACCCGCCGCAGCGCCCTCTTTCCTTCCAGCCGATAGACGGTGGTCTGAATGGTGGTGTAAGCGGGGCGGCGCTTTTCGGGAAACGATTCCTGAATCTCACGGATGGAGGCCTGGCCGCGCGTCCAAACCGCCTCCATAATTTCGATCTCCAGCCGGGTTAGCTTGGGTTGCTTCATAGGTGTTCTACTATGTCCGTATGTGAGTCTACTATATCCATGTGTGATGTCAAGTGAAAATCCCTTAAGCGCAGCGGCAATTATTTGGCGGTTTTCTCGAAGTAAAAATCATCTCGCAACGATGGCAAAAGACAAGCTCGCACCACAGAGCTCACTGAGAACCACGGAGATGCTTCCCTCTCTGAGCCTCTGCGTGCTCCGTGGTGGAAACCCTGCTTCGGGTGCGGAACTGATTTTCTTTACTTAGGGTCGGCTATTTGACCTGAAGGCGAAACTGGCGTTCAACCTATTCGAGAACGTGCACGACCACTCCCGACGATCTTCCCTTTCCGTGATAAACGCGCTCGGTGGCCTTCTTGAAATCCTCAGGTTTAGCATCGGGGATATTCACAAAGGTCTGCGGATTGCGGTCGGTGAGTGGAAACCACGAGCTTTGGACCTGCACCATGATGCGATGGCCCCTGCGGAAGCAGTGGTTGATGTCGGGTGCGGTAACACTCAGCTCCACGACCTGGCCCGGAACCATGGGTTCAGGCTTCTCCCAGCTATCGCGGAATTTGGCGCGCATCGGCCAGCCGCGCAGGAGCATTTGATATCCTCCCATCGTAATCGGGGGCGGAGGGACATCGGTAAATGGAGCTTGACCATTTCCCCCGGTGCGGGTTTCCGGCTGGGGATAGTCGGACGGAAAAACATCAATGAGTTTGAGATCAAAATCGGAGTCGGTGCCCGAGGTGGAGACGAATAATCGCGGCGACACGGGGCCCGCGATGGTCACGTCTTCCTCGAGCGGCTCGGTTTGATAAACCAAAACGTCTGTGCGCGTCGAAGCGAAACGCTGGTCCGCCACCATGTATTCCTGCGGCACGCCGTGCGCAATGTAACCGATGAACGGCACGGGGTGGCTTGGGTCGCTCACGTACTCGTCAAAGGAATCCGGCGCGGCCTCGGGCGCCGTGAAGGAAAGCCCTCCATGACTCTGGAAATAGAGCACGCGCGCTTGGGCATTCGAGGGCGGCCAGCTTGAATACTTCCGCCACACATTTGTTCCTGTCTCAAACACATAGGCCTTGGGCAGGTCTTCGGTTTCCCTCCCCTTTAAATACTTTTCAAAAAAGGGAAATTGAATGTGGTCACGGAAATACGCGGCGGTCTTTGAGCCGAAGCTGACGCTGCCCAAATGCTCGCCGTCCAGCCGCCCCCAGCCGCCGTGCACCCACGGACCTTCCACCAGCCCATTGTAAATGCCCGGGTCGTTCTCCTCGATTGAGCGGAAAACGCGGAACGGGCCATAAAGGTCCTCAGCATCGAACCAACCGCCCACGGTCAGCACGGC